>NZ_DFRG01000066.1:3772-15504 GCF_002378135.1 Thioclava sp. UBA3469 | reverse complement strand
GAAGATGTTGTCCACGAAGAACAGAACGTCGGTGCCCGACTGGTCGCGGAACTGCTCTGCCAGGGTCAGGCCGGTCAAAGCGACACGCGCACGCGCACCCGGAGGCTCGTTCATCTGGCCGTAGACCAGAGCCACCTGCGAGCTCGACAGATCGTCGGGCTTGATGACGTTGGATTCGATCATCTCGTGGTAGAGGTCGTTCCCTTCACGGGTCCGCTCGCCCACACCGGCGAACACGGAGTAGCCCGAGTGCACCTTCGCGATGTTGTTGATCAGCTCCATGATCAGAACGGTCTTGCCGACGCCAGCGCCGCCGAACAGGCCGATCTTACCACCCTTGGAGTAGGGTGCGAGCAGGTCGATGACCTTGATGCCGGTCACGAGGATTTCCGAGGCGGTCGCCTGGCTCTCGAAGTTCGGCGCGGGCTGGTGGATGGCGCGGGTTTCTTCCGCTTCCACGGGGCCCTTCTCGTCCACAGGCTCGCCGATCACGTTCAGGATGCGGCCGAGGGTCGCGTTGCCGACCGGCACCGAGATCGGCTTGCCGGTGTCTTTCACGCCGGCGCCGCGCACGAGACCTTCGGTCGCGTCCATTGCGATGGTGCGCACCGAGTTTTCGCCGAGGTGCTGAGCCACTTCGAGAACGAGGCGCTTGCCGTTGTTCTCGGTTTCCAGCGCGTTGAGGATCGCAGGCAGCTCGCCGTCGAACTGCACGTCGACGACGGCGCCGATGACCTGGGTCACTTTACCATTGCTTGCCATGTCTGTCTTTCTCCGGTTCCGTCAGAGCGCCTCGGCGCCCGAAATGATTTCGATGAGTTCCTTGGTGATCGCGGCCTGGCGCGTGCGGTTGTATTCGATCGTCAGCTTGTCGATCATATCGCCCGCATTGCGCGTCGCAGAGTCCATCGCTGACATCCGCGCACCTTGTTCCGAGGCACCGTTTTCCAGCAGAGCCGTGAAGATCTGCGTGGCGACCCCGCGCGGCAGCAGATCCTCGAGGATTTGCGTCTCGCTGGGTTCGTAGTCGTAATTGACGCTCGGCGTTTCTTCGCCCTCTTCCGGTTCATAGGAAGCGGGGATGATCTGCTTCGCGGTCGGGCGCTGCGCGATCACGCTCTCGAAGATCGAGAAGAAGATCGTCGCGACGTCGAACTCGCCATTGTCGAAGCGACCGATCAGGTCGCGGGCGATCTTCTGCGCGTCGTCATAGCTCAGGCGCTTGACGTCGCTCAGATCGACGTGGCCGATGAAGTACTCGCCGTATTCACGGCGCAGCGCATCGCGGCCTTTCTTGCCGACGGTGAGAATCTTCACCTCTTTGCCCTCGGCCAGCAGCTTGTCAGCCGTCTGGCGCGCGAGCTTCGCAATATTGGCGTTGAAGCCACCGCACAGGCCGCGTTCGGCGGTCATGACCACCAGAAGCTGCACCTTGTCCGAGCCGGTCCCCGAGAGCAGGCGCGGCGCATTGTCCGATCCCTGCACCGAGCCCGCGAGCCCGGCCATCACGGCATGCATCCGTTCGGCATAGGGGCGCGCGGCCTCCGCCGCCTCTTGGGCGCGGCGGAGTTTCGCGGCGGCGACCATTTGCATCGCCTTGGTGATCTTCCGCGTGTTCTTGACGCTTCCGATCCGGTTTTTAAGGTCCTTAAGGCTGGGCATGTCCCTGTCCTTTCAGGCCAATCACGCGTAGGTCTTGGCGAATTCGTCGATAGCGGCTTTCAGCTTGTCGGCCGCGTCACCCTTGATCTTCGGATCCTCGTTCGTGAGCCAGTCGAGGATGTCCTTGCGCGAGTTGCGCAGGTAATCCAGCAGACCTTGTTCGAACTTGCCGACCTCGGAGACCGGGATGCTATCGAGGAAGCCGTTGGTGCCGGCGAAGATGACGGCCACGATTTCCGCATTGGTGAGCGGCGAATACTGCGGCTGCTTCATCAGCTCGGTCAGGCGCGCACCGCGGTTCAGCAGCTTCTGGGTTGCGGCGTCGAGATCCGAGCCGAACTGAGCGAAGGCCGCCATTTCGCGATACTGTGCCAGTTCCAGCTTAACCGGGCCTGCCACGGTCTTCATCGAGTTCGTCTGAGCCGACGAGCCAACGCGCGACACCGACAGACCGGTGTTCACGGCGGGACGGATACCTTGGTAGAACAGTTCCGTCTCGAGGAAGATCTGACCGTCGGTGATCGAGATCACGTTGGTCGGGATGAAGGCCGACACGTCGCCGCCCTGGGTTTCGATGACCGGCAGAGCGGTCAGCGAACCGGCGCCGAAGTCTTCGTTCAGCTTCGCCGAACGCTCCAGCAGGCGGGAGTGCAGGTAGAACACGTCGCCCGGATATGCTTCGCGGCCCGGCGGGCGACGCAGCAGCAGCGACATCTGGCGATAGGCGACAGCCTGCTTCGAGAGGTCATCATAGATGATCAGCGCGTGCATGCCGTTGTCGCGGAAGTATTCCGCCATCGCGGTCGCGGTGTAGGGCGCGAGGTACTGCATCGGCGCGGGGTCCGACGCGGTCGCGGCGATCACGGTGGTGTATTCGATCGCACCGGTCTCTTCGAGCTTCTTCACCAGCTGCGCCACGGTCGAGCGCTTCTGGCCGATCGCGACGTAGAAGCAGTGCAGCTTGTTGGACGGATCGGCGTCGTTATACGACTTCTGGTTCAGAATGGTGTCGAGCGCGATTGCGGTCTTACCGGTCTGACGGTCGCCAATGATCAGCTCGCGCTGGCCACGGCCGATCGGGATCATCGCGTCAACCGACTTGAGGCCGGTCGCCATCGGCTCGTGAACCGATTTACGCGGGATGATGCCCGGAGCTTTCACGTCGGCGACGCGACGCTCTTTCGCTTCGATGGCGCCTTTGCCGTCGAGCGCGTTGCCGAGACCGTCGACCACGCGGCCGAGCAGCGCTTCACCGACCGGCACGTCCACGATGGAGTTCGTGCGCTTGACGGTGTCGCCTTCTTTAATGTCCTGGTCCGAACCGAAGATCACGACACCGACGTTGTCGGTCTCGAGGTTCAGTGCCATCCCGCGGATACCACCGGGGAATTCAACCATCTCACCGGCCTGGACGTTGTCGAGCCCGTAGACGCGCGCGATACCGTCGCCAACCGACAGCACGCGACCGACTTCGGCCACTTGGGCGTCCTGCCCGAAATTCTTGATCTGCTCCTTGAGGATCGCAGAAATCTCAGCTGCTTGGATGCCCATTTATCCGACCTCTTTCATGGCGTTCTTGAGAGAAGCGAGCTTCGAACGGATCGACGTGTCGACCATGCGCGAGCCCAGCTTTACGATCATGCCACCGATGAGGCTTTCATCGACGGCGGTGTTCAGTTTGACGGTCTTGCCCGTCTGGTTCTTCAGCACTTCGGCGAGCTTCTTGGCCTGTGCGGCGCTGAGCTTGCTGGCCGAGGTGACATCTGCGGTCACTTCGCCCTTCTCGTCCGCGATCAGATCCGACAGCGCCTTGAGCAGCTGCGGCAGCACGAAGAGACGACGCTTGGCGCCCATCAGCTGCAGGCCGTTCTTCATCGGGTCCGACAGACCCATCTTGGCTGCCAGAGCGCCGATTGCAGCTGCCTGCTGGTCGCGCGTGTAGACCGGCGATGCAATCACCTCACGCAGCTCGTCAGAGCCAGCCAGCGCCTCCGACAGCGCGGAGACATCGGCTTCGAGCGCGGCGAGGGCATTTGCTTCGCGCGAGAGTTCAAAAATGGCCAGCGCATAGCGGCCGGCGATGCTTGCGGAAATCGAAGCTGGTTCGGACACGTCCACCCTTCCGATGCGTTTTGCCCCGACCCGGAACAGGCCATGGGGCGCTCCCCCGGCGCGCTTGAGACATGCCCTCCGCGCCGCTTATCGGGGAGGTCACTAGCAGAGCAATCCCCCCCTCGCAACCATCTTGAGCACGAGAATGTGAGCAGAAGGCCTCCAATCTGCCCTTCGTCGCGGGAAGGTGACAGGGAGGGGAGGATTTTGTGGGCGCTAACAGGAATTTGGACCGGTTGATCACGGAATGCCGCGCGGGGGTGATTCACCTCAATACGCGTTGGCGGTCCGATAATTATTCGCCGCCCGCGACGGAACGCAGGAGAGTTGCGCTAAGCGCGGTACGCGAACGTGATTGTTGCGTGGCGACGATCTGACGCGCATGCGGAATTACTTCGGCCTCAGGCCGGGTCCGTCGCCGGTTTTACCGCCCCTTCGAGAATCGACAGCGGTTTGCGGACCCGCGCGCCCAGGCCGGAATCATGGCGCGCATGGACCTGCTTGGAGACTTCGAGCATCACCACGCCCGCCGCCAGCACGCCCGCTGCCTTGGTGCCCAGCCGTTCCCACATCGCAGCAGAGCGCAACCAGAAGCGGCGATGGCTCGGCGGGATATAGAGCGCACCGGTATGGCGCTCGGGCACGAAGCCGGACCGGCGCGCGAGCTGATCGAGCTGCCCCAGCGTGTAGGGCTTGCCGAAGCCGAAGGGCGTGGTTTCGCGCGGCGCCCAGAGCCCGGCTCGGTTCGGCACGATGAACAGCGCCCTGCCCCCCGGCCCCAGCACCCGCCAGCATTCCTGCATCAAGGCTTCGGAATTGTCGGAGGTCTCGAGCCCATGCATCACGATCAACCGATCCACCCGGCCCGTCTCGAGCGGCCAGCGTGCCTCGTCGCACAGGACCGAGACATTGGGCATCCCCGCAGGCCAGGGCATCACGCCCTGCTCGGCCGGCATCAACCCGATCACCCGGCGCGCGGGCTCAAGGTAGGGACGCAACAGCGGCACCGCGAAGCCGTAGCCCGCCACCGTCTGCCCCGCCATCTGCGGCCCCGTCGCGGGCCACATGGAAACAACCCGATCTCGGATTGCCCGCTGCGCCGCACGGCCTAGCTGAGTTCGGTAGTAGAAATTCCGCAGGTCGAGTACGTCGAGATGCATTGCGCCTTTCGCTTCCTTCGGCTTAGCTATGTGCCAAGATAATCAAAGCGGTAGAAAACACCATGGCCGTTGAGCTTCTCATCATTCCCTGTCTCGCCGACAACTATGCTTATGTCGTGCACGAGGCGGCGACGGACACAACCACCGTGATCGACGTTCCCGAAGCGCCGCCCGTTCTGAAGGCGCTGAACGAACGGGGCTGGAAAGCAAACCTGATTCTGCTGACGCATCATCACGCCGATCACATCGATGGCGTTCAGGCATTGTCAGCGGCGACGGGGGCGAAAATCGTGGGGGCCAAGGCGGATGCGCATCGTCTGCCCAAGCTCGATCAGGAGGTCAGCCCCGGCGAAAAGCTCGCGATCGGGATGGAGCATGTCGAGGTTCTGCCCGCCGATGGGCATACGGTCGGCCATATCGCCTATTACTTCCCCGAGGGCGGTCTGCTGTTTTCCGGCGACAGCCTGATGAGCTGGGGCTGCGGACGTCTCTTCGAGGGCTCGGCGCAGCAGATGTACGATACGTTGTCGCGGTTTAGCGAGTTGCCCGACGAGACGTTGGTCTGTTCGGGGCATGAATATACTGAGGCAAATGGTCGCTTCGCGCTCTCGATCGAACCGGAGAACCCGGATCTCCTGGCCCGGATGGAGAATGTCCGCGCCATTCGCGCTCAGGCCCGCCCCACCGTTCCGGTCGAACTGGGTCTGGAGAAAGCGACCAACCCGTTCCTGCGCGGCGACGATCCGAAACTGCGCGCGGCGCTCGGCCTGCCCGAAAGCGCGACGCCGGTCGAGGTCTTCACCGAAGCGCGCGCCCGCAAGGACCGGTTCTAGGCCTCACCGCCGCGCGTCGCGCAACACGCTCAAAGCCAACGCGGCGAGCACCGTCCCCATCGCCCAGCGTTGCACCCGCATCCAGAGCGGGCGCGTCGCGAGGAAACGGGCCATTGCGCCTGCGCCCAGCACGATCGCGGCGTTGACGCTCACCGAAATAACGATCTGCACCGCGCCAAGCGCCAGTGACTGCGCCAGCACCGATCCCGCCGCGGGCTCGATGAATTGCGGCAGCAGCGACAGATACATCACCACGATCTTCGGATTGAGCAGGTTGGTGACAAACCCCATCACGAACAGCTTGCGCGGCCCGTCGATCGGCAACTCGCGGGTCTCGAAGGCCGAGCGCCCGCCCGGTCGCACCGCCTGCCATGCCAGCCAGAGCAGATAGAGCGCCCCGGCAATCCTCAGCGCGTCATAGGCATAGGGCACGGCGAGCACGATCGCAGTGATCCCGAAGGCCGCACAGAGCATGTAGAAGACGAAACCCAGCGCCACCCCGCCCAGCGAGATCAGCCCGGCGCGCCGCCCCTGACAGATCGTGCGCGAGACCAGATAGATCATGTTCGGACCGGGGCTCAGCACCATGGCGAGCGCCACGGCACCGAAGGCGAGGAGATGGGACAGGTCGGGCATCGCGGGGCTTTCCTAGAGGTCCGGGCAGATTAGCGCGCGCGCTGCCCGCCGCAAGCCAGCGCTTAGTCGAGCTTCGCGAAAGCGGCCTCGAGATGGGGCGCATATTTCTCCCATGCCTGCGAGCTGCCCCTGTAGATCGGCTTGCGCACCTGCGTGTTCGACGTGGTCGCAACCGTGCGGGCGTTGTCCTGAGGGCGCAGGCAGGCATCCTCCCAAGGCAGCCCGAGCGCTTCGATCAACGCACGGCTGCGCGCCTCGGGGTCTTCCGTCAGCGCCTCGTAGTCGCAATCGACGATCGTGCCGGGCTGCGTCGCCCAATGCGCCATCAGATCGCGATAGAGCCCGTGATAGGCTACGAGATCGTCCAGATCATGCGCGTAGCCATTCCCCGCGCTGGAAAAGAAGTTGCGATAGATCGACCAGAGCGTCGCGCGCGGATCACGATGGACATGGACGAACAGCGCGCGCGGAAACAGCGCCCGGATCGCGCCGATCCAGCGGAAATTGAGCGGCATCTTGTCGGTCACGAAGGGTTCGCCATCGGCCAGCCCGGCAAGCGTCTCGTAATAGGCGGCGCGAATGCGCCCCGCCTCTCGAGTCAGAGCCTCCGGGTCGCTCCAGTCGAGCGCGCTCATCTCGCGATCCAGCGTGGCGATCTCATCACCGGGCGCGACCTGACTGTGCTGGGTGACGATCTGCTCGACCAGCGTCGTACCCGAACGCGGCAGGCCCAGCAGGAAGATCGGCACCGGAGCAGCCCGGTCGGCCTCGGTCTCGGGGATCGGCGGATGAGGCGTGTCAAAACGCCTGCGCAGCTGCGAAAAGAGCTTGCGATCCTGTGCGATACCGTAGCCTAGCTCTGCTTTGCGGCTTGCATTGGCCGAACGCCAGAGCGCGAAGGCCCGGTCCGTGCTGCCCACATCATGCAGCGCCTTAGCGAGAGCAAATTCGAGCAACATCTGATCATGCGCCGATTGCCCCTGCGCCGCGACCTGCGCCTCAAGTTGCTCCAGCAGCGGGTCATCTGGCGCGAAACGATGCAGGCGCGAGAGGTTCCACCAGGCCTCGGCATACCTCGGGTCAGCGGCCAGCGCCGCCTCGAACCGCACCTGCGCCCCGACCATGTCGCCTTCGGCAAGCAGTATATTACCAAGATTGTTCAGCGCAAAAACATGGCTCGGATCGATCGACAGGCCCTTTTCCAAGCGGGCTCGCGCCTCGGCGAAATCGCCCTGTGACCGCATCAGATTGCCGAGATTGTTGAGTATATTCACATCGCTCGAGGTCGCTTCCACCGCGGCCTCGAAGCATTTGCGCGCTTCGGTATGCCGCCCGAGCGCGAGCAGAGCATTCCCCTCATTGTTCAGCGCGACCGGATCGCCCGGACGCAGCGCCAACACGCGCTCGAACTCGGCGATTGCCTGTTCGTGCTCGCCCAGTTCCATCAGCTCATTGCCCAGATTGCCGTGCGTGTCGGCGTGATCAGGACGCAAGGCGATCAGGCGGCGATAGGTCCCGGCCGCCCCGGCGTGGTCCCCCAGCGCCCCCTGCCCCGCCGCGCGGAATTCGAGCAACAGTATGGTGTCAGGATGGATCCGCAGCGCGCGGTTCGCCTGGTCGACCAGCTCGCGATTGCGCCCAGTCTGCATCAGCCCCATCAACTGCTGAACCAGCGCGCGCGGCGGCCCCGCAGCGGGTCTCGCCTTACTGGCCTGCTCCAGCGCCTCAAGCCCCGCTTTCGCGCGCTTGTTGCCGGGAAAGCGCCCGAGCACTTCGCGGTAAAGCGCCTCGGCCTGCGCAATTTCCCCGCGCTTCGCGTGACCACGCGCAGCAAGCAGCATCTTCTCGACGGACACGGCCATTGGCATTCACTCGCAAAATCGCCCACCCGAACATCGCGAGCGCCACGCCATCACGAGCACGGCAGAGGACCTACCGCAGCGCACTCGCAAGGGGCACCTAAGGAAAGAAAACGAGACCGCTCGGGAATCGGGGGAGGCTTACCTAAGGACACTCACAATTTAGTGAGCCTCCCGGAAGGCGCAACCCCACGGCTCAATCGAGCTTCGCGAACGCCGACTCCAGATAGGGCGCGTATTTCTCCCAAGCCTGCGAGCTGCCCTTGTAGATCGGCTTGACCACCTGATCGCGCGAGGCGGTGCGCGCGATGCGCTTGTTGTCCTGCGGACGCAGGCAAGCCTCGTCGAAGGGCAATTCGAGATAATCGATCAGCGCGCGGATTTCCGTCTCCGGGTTCTCCACGAGCTGTTCGTAGTTCAGATCGTAGATCGTCTCGCCGAAGAGCGTTTTCCAATGCGCGGAAAGGTCCTGATGCAGTGCCCGATAGTCCACGAGATCGTCGAGGCTATGGGCGTAGGCATTGCCGTCGGACGCGAAATTCAACCGGTAGATCGACCAGATCACGGCGCGCGGGTCGCGTTGCAGATGAACGATCTTGGCGTCAGGGAATAGCGCGCGAATTGGTCCGACCCAGCGGAAGTTTAGTGGCATCTTGTCGGTCACGAAGGGCGCGCCGTTGGCATGCGCGCGCAGCGCCTCACGATATTCTGCGCGGATTTCGTCCGCCTTTGCACGGAAGTCCTCAGAGTTCGTCCAGTCAAGTCTGGACATCGCACCGCCCAGTTCAGTCATTTCACCGCCCGGCGCGACCATCGGATGAGCGCTCACAATCTGTTCGGTCAGGGTCGTGCCGGAGCGCGGCAGGCCGACGATGAAGATCGGCGCGGGGCCATCTTGCGGCACCTCGGGGATAGCTGGGGGCGCGGTCGGGAAGGCCTGCTTGATTTGCGCGAACAGCGTCTCGTCCTGCTCGATCGTGTAGCCCAGCAGATTTTTGCGCCGCGCGTTGCCGCGCGCGTAGAAAGCAAAAGATTTTTCGGTATTGCCGATATCCTCGTAGGCTTTTCCGAGCGCAAATTCGAGCTTAACCCGTAGCCTATCGTGATGCTCCGGCGCCTCGAGCAGGGCTTCAAGACGCGCGACGATAGGGGCGCCTTCGGAAATACGCGTCGTCATGATCAGGGAAGCGATCGTCTCGACATCATCCGGATTGATCGCAAGCGAGCGCTTGTAATAGTCAACCGCGCCGGGCTTGTCGCCATGCTCATGTCGCACATCGCCCATCGTCTTCAGAGCCCGATAATTGTCGGGCAATTTCCTGAGCACTTCGGACAGATGGCGTTCCGCTTCCTGCGTCTTCTTGCTCAGGACCAAAACGTTGGCGAGGTTAAGCTCCGCCTCGACGAAATCGGGCGCGGCCTCGTGAGCGGCGCGATACATCTCGAGTGACTCTTGTTGCTCCCCAGCGCGGCGCTTGGCATTGCCGATATTGTTTAGCGCAACCGCGTCGCCGGGGCGCAATTCGAGCACACGCTCAAACTCGGCTACGGCCTCGTCGTCGCGGTTCAGCGCCATCAATTCGTTGCCGTAGCTGCCATGCGCGTCGGGCGCGTCGGGGAACATGCCCACCAGTTCGCGATAAAGCGCCGCCGCGCCCTCATGATCGCCCAGAGCCGAGAGCGCCGCTGCACGGACCTCCATCGCGACCGGTGCACGCGGGAATTGCTTGAGGACGCGAGCTGCAGCCTCGGCGGCCTCGCGATCACGGCCCGACTTCTTCAGCCCGAAGAGCTGATCGATCACCGGGCGCGGCGGGTTCATCGGGCGGGTCGCGCGCGACTGCGCGATCTCGGCCAGCCCGGCCTGCGCTCGCTTGTTGCCGGGAAACCTTGCCAGCACCTCGCGATAAAGCGCCTCGGCCTCGGCGTAGGCTCCGCTTTTCGCGTGCGTCTTCGCCGCGCGCAACGTCTTGTCTATCGGTCCGGCCATCGCGCTCTCCCCGTTTTCGTCCCGCCTGAGAATTCGCGTGCGACCATAGACGCGCCGCGCGTGAAGGCAAGACGTCAGACGCCCATCGTCACCCCCCGCGCTTGCATCCGCGCGTGCCAGGCGCGATACCTGACGCAAGTTAACCCCAGCGAACCGATGCCGATCTCACACCTGCCCAAGAATGTCCGCCGCCAGTTGCGCCGCTTTGGTCCCTCCATGGGGCGCAGGCCCGCGGTCGACATTCTGCGCGGCGCGGTGGGCGCGGGCGTGGCGATCCTCGCCGTGACCTTCCTTGTGGCCACCCTGCCCCATTCGCGACAGGCCGGGATCTACCTCGTCTCCAGCTTCGCCTCGATGGCGGTGCTGTTGTTCGTTTTGCCGAATTCGCCTCTGGCGCAGCCCTGGTCCGCGATGATGGGGATGATGATCTCCGCCGTGGTGCCGGTCGCGGTGCTGATGGTGACGCCGCCGCCCTATGCGGACGGGCTCGCGGTGGGCGGGTCGATTGCGGCGATGATGGCCGCGCGCGCGCTGCATCCGCCCGCGGCCGGGATTGCGCTGCTGGTAGTTTTGGAACACGAGGCGGGACGTCGGCTCGGCTTCGATTTCGCAATCTTCCCGATCGCGGTGATGACCGTGCTGATGATCGGGTTCGCGATGATCTGGAACCGGCTGTTCGGTATCTCCTATCCGACGCGCCCGCTCGCCTATCACCCGGCCCATGTTGGACGCGCCCGCGGCCCGGCCCGCTCGCTGAGCCAGCGCGACCTGTCGAACCTGCTGGTCGAGTTCAACCAATCGGCCAATATGGACCCGGCCGATCTGGCGCGGCTGATGGCGGTGGCCGAACACCGCGCCGCCGAGTCCCTTCTCGCCGATACGCATGTGCGCGATCTGATGACGCAGAACCCCGTCACCGTCAGCCCCGAAGCGCCGCTGTCTGAGATCGTGCGCAAGATGACCGCGCTCAACGTGCACACGCTGCCGGTGGTCGACAATTCCGGCTATTACCTCGGCGTGGTCGATCAGCACGACGCACTGGAGGAACTGTTCAAGGAATTCGACATCCTGCGCCGCCCGCTGCGGTTCCGCGCGGCGCCCCCTGAGGCCGAGGTCCGCGCGATCTTCCATACCGATATCGAGACCGTCGAGGGCGACACGCCGGTGGGCGAATTGCTCGAACGGCTGGCCCGGCGCGAGGCGCGCGTCGTGCCCGTGACCGAAAGCGGACGGCTCGTGGGTATTCTGACCCGAACCGACATCATGGCGCTGCTGCTGGAACATTCGCCCGCAGCCCATACCGAGGCGGAGCTCGACGAGGAAGTCTACGATGAGGATGATGACGGGGAGCCCGCCGAGGCGGCCTCGCCCAAGACGAAGCCCGCGGCGCGCGTCGAAGACACGCCTGAGCGCGGGGGCAACACCGACCCTGAAGAGGCCGAACTGGCGGCGGAACTGCACCAAAGCACCGCGCGCCGTT
>NZ_DFRG01000066.1:0-3434 GCF_002378135.1 Thioclava sp. UBA3469 | reverse complement strand
CCGCCGGTCTATGAGGATACGCAATACGACACCGCTGAAAGCCGCGGCGAGTCGCCCAAGTAACCGGCAATACGCTTGAACGCGCGAAAACCCTCCCCATATGGGAGAGGTCACACGCAACCCCCCAAGATATTGCGCGCCTCATCGGTATCCCTGCACCGTCGCGCCCGTTAAATGACCGTTTTTTCCGCACGAATCGGAGTCCGGTCGGATTTTGGGCATGAAAAGACTTGAAGCGCGGCGATTTCCACCGAACTTTAATCTTATAGGGCAACACTAGGCTGGGTATCCTCCCGCGCCGCCCTCCGAGGAAAGGAGCAGATAATGCCGTCGTTTTCCAATACGCTCGAACAGGCAATCCACGGGGCGCTGGCGCTCGCCAATGCCCGAAAGCATGAACTCGCGACGCTAGAACACCTGCTCCTCGCCTTGATCGACGAGCCGGACGCCGCGCGGGTGATGAAGGCCTGCGCCGTCGATACCGACGAATTGCGCCAGACCTTGGTGGAGTTCATCGACGATGAGCTGTCCACCCTCGTGACCGAAATCGAAGGCTCGGAAGCCGTGCCGACCGCCGCCTTCCAGCGCGTGATCCAGCGCGCGGCCATCCATGTCCAAAGCTCGGGCCGCTCGGAAGTGACCGGGGCCAATGTGCTCGTCGCGATCTTCGCGGAACGCGAAAGCAACGCCGCCTACTTCCTGCAAGAGCAGGACATGACCCGCTACGACGCGGTGAACTTCATCGCGCATGGCGTGGCGAAAGACCCCGAGTTCGGCGAGACCCGCCCGGTGTCGGGGGCCGAGGAAGAAGCCAAGGCCGAAGGCGCGACCCAGGCCGAAGCCAAGGATTCCGCGCTCGAGAAATACTGCGTGAACCTCAACGCGAAATCCGAGAAGGGCGATGTCGACCCGCTGATCGGGCGCGAGCATGAGGTCGAGCGCTGCATTCAGGTGCTCTGCCGCCGCCGCAAGAACAACCCGCTTCTGGTGGGCGATCCCGGCGTGGGCAAGACCGCAATCGCGGAAGGGCTCGCGCTGAAGATCACGCGCGGCGAAACCCCGGAAATCCTCGCCAATTCGACGATCTACTCGCTCGATATGGGCGCGCTGCTCGCGGGCACCCGCTATCGCGGCGACTTCGAGGAGCGTCTGAAGGCTGTCGTGAAGGAGCTCGAAGAGCATCCCGACGCGATCCTCTTCATCGACGAGATCCACACCGTGATCGGGGCCGGCGCGACCTCGGGTGGCGCGATGGATGCCTCGAACCTCCTGAAGCCCGCGCTTCAGGGCGGCAAGCTGCGCACCATGGGCTCCACCACCTACAAGGAGTTCCGCCAGCATTTCGAGAAGGACCGCGCGCTGAGCCGCCGGTTCCAGAAGATCGACGTGAACGAGCCTTCGGTGCCGGATTCCATCAAGATCCTGATGGGTCTGAAGCCCTATTTCGAGAAGCACCACGACATTCGCTACACCAACGACGCCATCAAGACGGCGGTGGAACTGTCGGCGCGCTATGTCCATGACCGCAAGCTGCCCGACAAGGCGATCGACGTGATCGACGAGGCGGGCGCGGCACAGCATCTCGTGGCCGAAAGCAAGCGGCGCAAGACCATCGGCCCAAAAGAGATTGAGGCGGTCGTCGCCAAGATCGCGCGGATCCCGCCGAAATCGGTCTCGAAGGACGATGCCGAGGTGCTCAAGGATCTCGAGAAGTCCCTCAAGCGCGTCGTGTTCGGTCAGGACAAGGCGATCGAGACGCTGTCCTCCGCGATCAAGCTGGCCCGTGCGGGTCTGCGCGAGCCGGAGAAGCCGATCGGCAACTACCTCTTCGCGGGGCCGACCGGCGTCGGCAAGACCGAGGTCGCCAAGCAGCTCGCCGATACGCTCGGCGTGGAACTGATGCGCTTCGACATGTCGGAATACATGGAGAAGCACGCGGTCTCGCGTCTGATCGGTGCGCCTCCGGGCTATGTCGGCTTCGATCAGGGCGGCATGCTGACCGACAGCGTCGACCAGCACCCGCATTGCGTACTGCTCCTGGACGAGATCGAAAAGGCGCACCCGGATGTCTACAACATCCTGCTGCAGGTGATGGATCACGGGAAGCTCACCGACCATAACGGCCGGACCGTCGACTTCCGCAATGTGATCCTGATCATGACCTCGAATGCGGGCGCCGCCGAACAGGCGAAGACCGCAATCGGTTTCGGGCGCGATCGGCGCGAGGGCGAGGATACGGCCGCGATCGAGCGGACCTTCACGCCCGAGTTCCGCAACCGTCTGGACGCGGTGGTCAGCTTCGCGCCGCTGCCGCGCGAGGTGATCCTGCAGGTGGTCGACAAGTTCGTGCTGCAACTCGAAGCGCAGCTGATCGACCGCAACGTCCATATCGAGCTCACCCCGGCCGCCGCGAACTGGCTCGCCGAGAAGGGCTACGACGACAAGATGGGCGCGCGTCCGCTGGGCCGGGTCATTCAGGAGCATATCAAGAAGCCGCTCGCCGAAGAGTTGCTCTTCGGGAAGCTCACCAAGGGCGGCGTCGCCAAGGTCTCGATCAAGGACGACAAGATCGTCATCAAGGTCGAGGAACCGGGCAAGAAGCGGATTTCCGGCTCCAAGCCGCGCCTGCTGACCGCCGAATGATCTAGACCGTGCTCCGCGCGGTATTGATAAGCCTACTCATCCCGGCCCTGCCCTGCATGGCCGGGACTTTTCTATCCGACGCGCCGAAGCTGCAAATGCCCGTCGAGTGCACGCTTGGCCAAGACTGCTACATCCAGAACTACGTCGACCGCGACCCCAGCCCCGGCGTGCGCGATGCGGGTTGCGGCAGGCTGACCTATGATGGCCACAAGGGCACTGACTTCGCGCTGCTGACCGAAGCGCAGATGCAGGCGGGCGTGCAGGTGATCGCCGCCGCCCCGGGCCGTGTCGTCGCCACCCGAGACGGCGAACCCGACGGGGCTTATGCCAGCGGCCAGAGAGTTGCAGGCAAGGAATGCGGGAACGGGATCGTCATCGACCTCGGCAACGGCTGGCTGACCCAATATTGCCACCTGCGCGACGGCTCCATCTCCGTGACCCGCGGCGATCAGGTCAAGGCGGGCGACGCGCTCGGCCTCGTCGGACAATCGGGCCAAGCGGAATTCCCGCATCTGCATCTCTCGCTGCGCCACGACGACATGGTGATCGATCCGTTCGCCCCTGACCGACAGGACGCCTGCGCCACCAATGCAACTCAGACACTTTGGTCCGCACCCATCACCTATCGGCCGAGCGGATGGCTCGACGCCGGGCTCACCGCCACCGTGCCACGCTTCGAGGCAGTCTTGGCCGGCGCTCCCCTGCCCCCGCCCCGCGACACCGGACCCGCGCTTATCTTGTGGGGTTACGGTTTCGGCCTGCGCGCCGGGGACACGATCGGGTTCGAGATC
>NZ_DFRG01000067.1:2104-4293 GCF_002378135.1 Thioclava sp. UBA3469 | reverse complement strand
CGGGTAGAGCACGCAGGCATCGAGCACGACCCGCATCAGTCGAGCCGGAAGAACAGGGATTTCAGATAGCCCGATTCCGCTAGCTGCGGCAGCATCGGGTGATCGGGCCCGGCATAGCCGGTATGGATCAGCTGCGCCGACCGCCCTGCCTTGCCGATGCCGCGCGTGCAGGCTGCGCGGAATTGCGACAGATCGGCGGCATGCGAGCAGGAGCACAGCACCAGATAGCCGCCCGGCTCGACCAGTGGCGCGGCCATGCGCGCGATCCGCTCATAGGCGCGCAGCCCCGCCTGAAGCGCAGGCTTGGCAGGCGCGAAGGCGGGCGGATCGCAGACCACCAGGTCGAAGCGCTCGCCTTCCCGGCCCAAAGCATCGAGCGTGTCGAAGGCCTCGCCCTGCCGCGTGGCGAACCGGTCCGCCATGCCCATCGCGGCCGCACCCTTGGTCGCAAGATCCAGCGCCGGAGCCGAGGCATCGACCGACAGCGCCGAGGTCGCACCCCCGGCCAGCGCGGCCAGCGCGAAGCCGCCCACATGGGAGAACACGTCGAGGACCCGCGCACCCTCGGCCAGTCGTGCGGCAAAAGCGTGGTTCGGGCGCTGGTCATAGAACAGACCCGTCTTCTGCCCGCCCATCAGGTCGGCGAGGTAGATCGCACCGTTCATCGGCACCTCGACCGGCGCCTCGATGCCGCCGCGCAGGGTGAGCATGTCCTCGTCCAGCCCTTCAAGCGTGCGCGCCCGCCCTGCCGCGTTCTTGATGATCGTCGTGACGCCCGTCACCTCGGCCAGCGCGGCCTCGAGATCGGAGATCATGACCTCCGACCATGCCGCATTAGGCTGGATCACCGCCGCATCGCCGAAGCGGTCGATGATAACGCCGGGCAACCCATCCGCCTCGGCATGCACGAGCCGATAGAACGGCGCATCGAATAGCCGCGCACGCATCTCCAGTGCCCGAGTGAGCTTCGCGGCGATCCAGTCGCGGTCGATCACCGCCTCCGCGTCGCGGCTCATCACCCGGCCGATGATCTTCGAGTTCGGGTTAACCGTCACCGTCGCGAGCGGGCGGCGCTCGCCATCCTCCAGCGTCGCGATCGTGCCGGGCGCCAGCCCCTTGGTGCGCCGGTCGGTCACCAGCTCATCGGCATAGACCCAAGGAAAGCCATGGCGGATCGCGCGGGCCTCGGCCTTCGGGCGCAGCCGAACGGTCGGGCGGGTGGCGGTGTCTTCGGACTGGCTCATCGGATGCTCCTTGCGCGCGCTGTCTCAAGCGCCGCCTTCCTAGCGCCAAGCGACGGGGCGCGAAAGCCCTCGCGCTTGCCGCATCCCCGCTCTGCCCCAGATAATCGACAAAGGGAACGGGTTGCGGCGTTAGCGCTAACATGATAGCGAAGAGGCGACCGCGATCCGCGCCCGCTGCGCGAGCGGCCCGCAAGGGCTGCATGTTCCGCATCAGATGCATAGCAAGGAAAGGCCCCGCCGATGACCCTCGATGCCACAATCGCCCGTGTGACCGACCGAATCCGCGCCCGCTCCGAAGGCCCGCGCGGCGACTATCTTGCCCGGATGCAGGCGGCTGCCGATGCAGGCCCCGCACGCGCGCATCTCAGCTGCGGCAATCAGGCCCACGCCTATGCGGCCATGGGCGAGGACAAGGACACGTTGGCAGGCGATCGCGCCCCCAACGTGGGCATCGTGACGGCCTATAACGACATGCTCTCGGCGCACCAGCCGTTCGAGACCTTCCCGCAGACGATCAAAGCCGCGCTGCGCGAAGTCGGCGCCACGGCGCAGGTCGCGGGCGGCGTGCCCGCGATGTGCGACGGCGTCACGCAGGGCCAGCCGGGGATGGACTTGTCGCTCTTCTCGCGTGACGTGATCGCAATGGCGGCGGCGGTCTCGCTGAGCCACAACACCTTCGACGCGGCCCTCTACATGGGCGTCTGCGACAAGATCGTGCCCGGCCTGATCATGGCGGCGGCGACCTTCGGCCATATCCCGGCGATCTTCATCCCCGCGGGGCCGATGACCACCGGGCTGCCCAATGACGAGAAAGCCAAGGTGCGCCAGCAATTCGCAGCCGGCGAAGTCGGTCGCGATGCGCTCATGGCCGCCGAGATGGCCTCCTATCACGGCCCGGGCACCTGCACCTTCTACGGCACCGCCAACTCCAACCAGCTGATGATG
>NZ_DFRG01000067.1:945-1822 GCF_002378135.1 Thioclava sp. UBA3469 | reverse complement strand
CACCTGCACCTTCTACGGCACCGCAAACACCAACCAGATGCTGATGGAGTTCATGGGTCTGCACCTTCCGGGCGCGTCCTTCGTGAACCCGAACACGCCGCTGCGCGAGGCGCTGACGGTCGCAGGCGCGAAGCGCGCCGCCGAGATCACCGCGCTTGGCAACGACTACCGCCCGGCCTCGGAAGTGCTCGACGAGAAAGCCTTCGTGAACGGCATGGTCGGTCTGATGGCGACGGGTGGTTCGACCAACCACGTCCTGCACCTGCCCGCGATGGCGCGCGCCGCCGGGATCGTGCTCGATCTGGAAGATTTCGACGAGATTTCCTCGGTCGTGCCGCTGATGGCGAAGGTCTATCCGAACGGCCTCGCCGACGTGAACCACTTCCACGCGGCGGGCGGCCTGCAATTCATGATCCGCCATCTGCTGGGTGCGGGCCTACTGCATGAGGATGCGAAGACCGTCGCGGGCGACGGCCTCACCCGCTACACCCAGGAGCCGAAGATCACCGAGGGCGGTCTGATCTGGGAAGAGTCCGACCCCGAAAGCCAGAACGAGAAAATCCTCCGCAAGCCCGCCGATCCGTTCCAGAAAACGGGCGGCCTGAAGCAGCTCGAAGGCAATCTCGGGCGCGGCGTGATCAAGGTCTCCGCCGTCAAGCCCGAGCGCCATGTGATCGAAGCGCCGGTCCGCGTCTTCAAGGAACAGCACGAGGTGAAGGACGCCTTCAAGAACGGTGAGTTCACCTCCGACACGATCGTGGTCGTGCGCTTCCAGGGGCCGAAGGCGAACGGGATGCCGGAGCTGCACTCGCTCACCCCGACCCTCGCAGTGCTGCAAGATCGCGGGCTGAAAGTGGCGCTGGTCACCGATGGCCGG
>NZ_DFRG01000067.1:491-640 GCF_002378135.1 Thioclava sp. UBA3469 | reverse complement strand
GTGGCGCTGGTCACCGATGGCCGGATGTCGGGCGCCTCGGGCAAGGTTCCGGCGGCGATCCATGTCTCGCCCGAGGCCGCCGATGGCGGACCGCTTGCGAAGCTGCAAGACGGCGATATGGTGCGGCTCGACGCGACGACGGGCGAGCT
>NZ_DFRG01000067.1:0-190 GCF_002378135.1 Thioclava sp. UBA3469 | reverse complement strand
GCTCGACGCGACGACGGGCGAGCTGACCTGCCTGACCGAAGGTTTCGAGAGCCGCACGCCGGTCGAGCCCGACCTCAGCGGCAACCAGTACGGCCTCGGCCGCGAGCTGTTCGGCGCCTTCCGCACCCATGTCGGCCCGTCCACCAAAGGCGCCTCCGTGGTGCTGTGAGTTTTCTTGCCTCCGGCGGGG
>NZ_DFRG01000081.1:2910-8457 GCF_002378135.1 Thioclava sp. UBA3469 | reverse complement strand
GCAGCTCCGCCGCAAGCGCCTCTCGGATCAGTTGCGTCTGTCGGTCGACGAAGGCCTGCGTCTTGCGCTGGTCGATCCGCTGACCGGGCTGCACAATCGTCGCTACGTGAACGCGCATCTGTCGCGCATGTCCGACCGCGCGCGCCGCACGGGCCACGGTTATGCGGTGATGCTGCTCGACCTCGATCGGTTCAAATCAGTGAACGACACCTATGGCCACGGCGCGGGTGACGAGGTGCTGGCGAGTATCGCCCGCCATCTGCGCCAAAGCCTGCGCGACCTCGATCTCATCGGTCGCATCGGCGGCGAGGAGTTTCTCGTGGCGCTGCCCGACAGCTCTCTGGTCGAGGGTTGCCGGATCTCGGAACGGCTCCGGCACGAAATCGCACAGAGCAAGATCACGCTGCCCGACGGACAAATGACGCAGGTCACCATTTCGATTGGCCTCGCCTTCGGCGGCACGCGCCATGACGATCCGCAACATCTTATCGACGAGGCCGATGCGGCGCTTCTCTGCGCCAAGGGAAGCGGTCGTAACCAGGTCTCCCTCGCCCAACACACAAACGCGGCCTGACCCAAAATAGCAGGGTCACGCCGCGCGTGGGCAGGTGATGAGACTAAGGGCTGGCGATTTTCCAAACGGCGAATGGTGATGCCCCCTTGGGGGCGCCCGTCCGCCTGACCTCAGGGCTTGGGCTTTGGCGCGTCCTCGCGGTCCTTCTTGCGTTTGTCGAACCGCGCCGCGCCCTCGCGCAGACGCTCGGCAAAGCTGTGCCGCGCCTCGGCGCTCATCGCGTCGAGCCGGTCGAGGATCAGTTGCTCGCCGATATCGACCCGCTGCACCGTCCGCGCCTTGTGTCGCTCAAGCAGCTCGGCCACCTGCGCACGATCCCAGGGCTCCGCGTCGATCGCAGCGATCAGCGCCGTCATGTCGCTGCGCGCCTGCCGCCGCATATCGCGGAACTCCGAGCCGCGCGCCTGCGCCGCCTTGCGCAGCGCATCACGATCTTCCGGGCTCAGCGCCCCGGTAAAAGCGCCGAGGCTGACATCGCCCACGACCGGGCGCGGCGGATGCCGCTCATGCGCGATCCAGCCGCCGATGAAGAACCCCATCAAAAGCAGGTTCAGCACCGCCGACCCTATCAGCGCCCAGCGCAATCCCCGGCCATTTCGCGTCTCGGCAGCCGCCATCAGAACCCTCCTTCATCGGCGAAGGCGAAGGTGTCGCCCTCGGGTAGCAGGTTGACCGTGCCGAGGCTTTCGGTCGTGCTGCTGGCGTAAAACGGGCTGAGCGCGCCGATCTCGTCGGCCCCCACGAAGCCGATCCAGACCCCGGCCAGAGCGGCCGTGACCAGACCGCCCATCGGAGCCCAGCCACCGAACGCGCCGCGAAGCGCGTCCCAGATACCGGCCAAGACGTCAGGCTTGTCGGGCGCTGCAGCGGGGCCAGAACGCGCGAAGCCCGCTTGCTCCGCCTCCGCATCGGCCAGAACCCGGGCGAGGAACCCCGCCCCGGGCTCGGGCCCACCCGCCGCGCGCGCCTCGCCGAAAAGCGTCTCCAGCGCCGCGTCGTCCAACGCGTCCGTCTCGCGATCCATGCGTTTGTCAGTCATCGCCAAACCCCAATTTCTCTCGCTGCCCCCGAAGCAGCTTGCTCAAAGCGCGTTTTCCACGCGCTGTCAGACTTTCTACGGCCTCGACGCCAGTTTCCATCGCGGCAGCGATCTCGGGATTGGACAAACCGTCGATATGTCGCAGGGTCACTGCGATCCGCTGCCGTTCCGGCAATTGCTCTAGCGCCGCTTCCAGCGCCGCCACCCGGTCGCGCGCGATCAACTCGTCCAGCGCGCTCGCGCGGTCATCGGCCACCTCTGGCGCCTCGTCCAACCCCACGCCGCGGCGCTTGCGCAGCCGGTCCGTCGCGAGGTTGGCCACCACCCGGTAAAGCCAAGTCGAGACCTTCGCCTCGCCGGCGCGCCACTCCGGCGCGATCTTCCAGAGCCGCAAGAGCCCTTCTTGCGCGACGTCCTCGGCCTCGGCCGCATCGCGCAGATAGCGATAGGCGAGCCGGTAGGCCAAGGGCCCGAAGCGCAGCGTCAACGCCCGCGCCGCCGCCGGGTCGCCCTGCGCGTAAAGCTCCAGCAGAGCCTCGTCCGAAGCCTCGTTCATCGCATCCAGTGCCATCGTCATTCCGTCAAAGGCCTAGCCTGCTTTCCCTGCGCATGCAATTTGACATGCAGCCGGGGCGCTTTTCCGCGCCCCGGCTTTTTTCACTGCTCGAAACTCAGTTCGTGGAGCGGCCCGAGCCATCCGCGGGTCCATTGCCCGGACCTTGACCTTGGCCAGCCCCGGCGCCCGGCTGCATCGGCGGCGTGCCCTGCGGGCCTTGGCCGTTCGGGCCTTGCCCCATCGGACCCTGACCCATCGGGCCGTCGCCTTGCATCATCCGCCCGTAGCCGTCGCGGTCGCCGTTCCACCCCATACGGTCATGGCCATGGCGATCCCCTTTGCCCATGCGGTCATGGCCGTGGTAATCGCCCTTGCCCATCCGGCCATGGTCGCGGCGGTCGCTCATCCGCTGCATGAACCGTTTGGCCATCTGCATCTCGTCGGCACTGATCGCCCCGTCATTGTTGCGATCCATCCGGTCGAACATGCGCGTCGGCATCGGATGCGCCATCAGTTCAGCGGCCGACAGCTCGCCATCGCCATTGCTGTCCTGCGCGGCGAAGCGCGCTTTCACGCGGGCCTCGATGCGGGCTTTCACCTTGGCCATCTCGGAATTGACGAGCTCCTCCTGAGAAATCATCCCATCGCCATTGGCGTCGAGCGCCTCGGCGTCGGCGGCCCGCTTGGCCTGAATTTCCTCCATCGTCACCTGACCGTCGCCATCGGTGTCGAAGCGGCTGAGGTCAAAGCCGAAGCCGCGCCCGCCTTGATCGCGCATCGCGCCGGGCTGCATGTTCTGCCCCATGCCATTGGCGGGGCCATTACCAGCTCCGTTGCCCGGTCCGTTGCCCGGCCCATTCCCGGGCATGACCTGCTGTCCCTGCATCTGGCTGCCGTTCTGGTTTTGCGCCACCACCGGCATTGCGAGGGTGATCGCGCTACCTGCGAGGATCGCTGCTACGAGGGTCTGCCTGTTCATGACTTTCATTCGAAACTCCTGTTCTCGCTCCCACGGCACATCTCGCGCCGTCGATGTCTAACCAAACGAGGCGCCCGCAGCATTCCGTCGCCAAACTCACGCATCCGTGATAGACCCGCCGGACTTTCCATCCGCCCCGGCTGCCGCCATACTGCCCTGCGAACGGGCGGAGAGAGACCGCCACAAGGGAGAGCGCAATGCAGTCGCAAGACGAGTATCACGATGACCGCCCGCTGGGCCGCTCGATCGGGCGGGGCCTGCGCTGTCGCTGCCCGGCCTGCGGCAAGGGGCGGATTTTGCACAGTTATCTCAAGGTGCGTGATACCTGCCCGGCCTGCGGCGAGGACCTCTCGCATCAGCGCGCCGATGACGGCCCCGCCTATCTGACGATCCTGATCGTCGGCCATCTCGCGATTCCGATGATGGCGGCCTATTTCATCGCCTTCCGCCCCGGACCGTGGGAGATGATCTGGATTTTCGGCATCGGCTCGATGGTGCTCTCGGCGGTGCTTTTGCCGCTGATGAAGGGGATGCTGGTCGGCATCCAGTGGTCGCGCCGGATGCATGGTTTTGGCGAAGGCGAAATCGTCCATGACTGACACGCGCCCCCCGGTCGACAAAACCGCGCTACGGGACGCGGCCAGCGTGATCGTCCTGCGCCGTGATGCCGATGCGGTGCCGAGCGTGTTGATGGGCCAGCGCGGTGCGGGGGCGGCCTTCATGCCCTCGAAATACGTCTTTCCGGGCGGCGCGCTCGACGCGACGGATTGGGAGGTGCCCTTCGCCTCTCCCCTGCCCGCGCCCGATCACGCGCGGCTCGAGGCCGATGCACCCGAGGGGATCGGCGGGGCGCTCGCCGCCGCCGCTCTGCGCGAATTGTGGGAAGAGACCGGGCTGGTGCTGGGCGAGAAATCCGTCTGGCCCGGCGCGGTGCCGACCGATTGGCAGGGCTTCGCCGATCTGGGCTTTCTGCCCTCGGCGGCCAATCTGCATTTCGTGTTCCGCGCGATCACGCCGCCGGGCCGTCCGCGCCGCTTCGATGCACGGTTCTTCCTGATCGATGCAGGTGCGATCCAGGGCGATCTCGACGATTTCTCCCGCGCATGCGACGAGCTTTCGCATCTGCATTGGGTGCCCCTGCCCGAGGCGCGTGCGCTCAACCTGCCCTTCATCACCGAAGTGGTGCTGGCCGAAATCGCCGCCCTCATCACCACCAAACACGCGCTTGGCACGCCGCATTCGGTGCCGTTCTTCGACAATCGCGGGCCGCGTTCGGAGTTCCGGCGGATCGGGCTTTAACGTCCCGCCAGCACGATCACGATCAGCGACACCACGACGAGCGCGATGCCTGTACCCTCGCGCTTGTGAAGTCTCTCATGGAAGACCAGCGCCGAGGCGAGCAGCGTGAAGACGATCTCCACTTGGCCCAGCGCGCGCACGAAGGCCGCGTTTTGCAGCGAGAACGCGGTGAACCAGCCCGCCGAGCCCAGAACGCCGGTGATCCCCACCAGCACCGTCCGCCGCCACGCGCCGAACACGCGGGTCAATTCGCCCGGCTCGCGCAACCGCAGATACAGCCCCATGCCGAGCGATTGCGCGAAAGTCGCGCAGGCGAGCGCGACGATGGCGCGGGCGAAGAAGTCGAGCGGCTCCAGCTCTAGTGTCGCGCCGCGATAGAAGATCGACGAGAGGCCGAACAGCGCACCCGCCCCGACGCCGTAAAGCGCCGCACGCGGGTTGAAGCCGCCTTCGGGCGGTTTGGTCAGGAACAGCACCCCCGCCAGTCCGATCGCGATCCCGATCCAGCCGATGGGGCCCACGAATTCGCCAAGGATGATCGCGGAGAACAGCGCGACCTGCACCGTCTCGGTCTTGGTGAAAGCCACGCCAACCGCGAAATTGCGCAAGCCGAACAGCGCCACCGTCAGGAAGGTCGCCGCCACCTGTGCTGCACCGCCCGCGATGACGAAACCCCAGAAAGGCCCGCTCAGATGCGGCCATGGCGTGTTCGTCGCGGCCAGAAAGCCTAGCGCCGTCGCAGCCGCGAGCGGGAAGCCGAAGAGAAAGCGTGAAAACGTCGCACCGCCCACCGAGAGCTGCGCCCCCGCCAGCAGCTTTTGCAACATGAAGCGGATGGTCTGAACGGCCGCCGCGAACAGGGTCACCCAGACCCAGAGATGCGCCGGCGCGTCGGTCACTTACTGACCTGCGTCATGTCATAGCCGTTGAAATCCATGACATCGCGCGCCGCCTTGATCAGATCGGGCCGTGGCGGGGTCTGCCGCGACAGGATCATCCCCCAACGGCCCGAAGGCGTGCCGAGCACCGCCACCCGATAGTCGAAATCGACCCAGAGCACCCAGATCGGCTCGCCGCCGAACGCGTCCTTCGCCAGCAGT
>NZ_DFRG01000081.1:0-2575 GCF_002378135.1 Thioclava sp. UBA3469 | reverse complement strand
GCCCGCCCGGCCCGGTCAGCGTAACTTTCTCGTCGATGGCGGCAGGCTTGATCGCACAGTTGGTGCCGCGCAGCCGGTAGGCGGTCTTGCCATCCCACGCCCAGTTCTGCGTGCCCGAGCAGCCCGGAATGCCGCTTTCGACGACATGCCATTCGCCTCCGAACCGCTGCGGATCGAACAGCGACGCCGAAGAAATCAGCGCGCCCGGTTTGCGCAGCGACGCGGTCTCCGGCTGGGGCGCACAGCCCGCGAGGATCAGCGCGAGCATCCCGCCCAGCGCGGCGATCTTCGCCCGGCTCATTGCACGCATAGCTGCATCGGGTAGCCCGCCTCGCTCATCACCTCGTTGCAGCCCAGAAGAGGGGTCACCGGCGCGCAGGTCTTCGAGCGCGCGAGGCATTCACCCTCGCACTCGCTGCCCGCCTGACAGCTTTTGCCGCTATCGGAGGTTATCTTCACACAGATGAACGCCCCGTCGCGCGCGAGCCATTTGCCGCCGCGCGCGACGCATTCGAATTTCCCGGCATCGATTTTCTCCTGCCCGACCAGCGGCAGTTGCTCCGCCGTATCGGTCCCGTCAGCAGGGCCGAAGGGATTGCAGCCCGCCAAGGCGAGCGCCGCACACAGAAGGATCGACGCCCCGCGCATCAGTAGGGCATCGGGTAATGCTTGTGGAGCTCGGCGATCTTGTCGAGCAGCTCCTTCGGCAGTTCTACCCCTTCGGCGTCGAGGTTCGGCTTGAGCTGGTCAACCGAGGTCGCGCCGACGATCGGGATCACCGGGAAGGGACGGCTCATCACCCAGGCAATCGCCATCGTCACCGGGTGAAGATCGAACTCCTTGGCCAGCGCGACATACCGGTCAGCGATCTCGAAAGCGCGCGGATTGGCGCGCCCACCGAGATTGTTGACCAGCGACCGCCGGGTGTTGTCGGGGATCACGTCGCCCGAATATTTGCCCGTCAGGATACCGGCGGCGAGCGGAGAATAAGCCAGCAGCGTCACTTTCTCCTGTTGCCCCAACTCCCCCAGATCGAGGTCGTAGTAGCGGCACATCAGCGAATATTCGTTCTGGATCGACTCGACGCGCGGCCCTTTGCCCGCCTCGGCCAGCGCCAGCCATTGCGCCGTGCCCCAGGCGCTCTCGTTCGACAGGCCGAATTCGCGGATCTTGCCCTCTTTACGCAGATCTTCGAGCGTCTCAAGACAGGCGCTCATATCGTCGAGCACTTCCTGCTTCGAAGGCTGCTTCGACGGATCGAAGCGCCACGTCTTGCGGAAGTGATAGGAGCCGCGATTGGGCCAGTGGAACTGGTAGAGGTCGATGTAATCCGTCTGCAGCCGGGTCAGCGAATCCGTCACCGCTTGGCGGATCCGGGTCGGGCTGATCTCGGGGCCGCCTTCGATCGCATTCGAGCCCTCGCCGGTGATCTTGGTGGCCACCACCAGATCGTCGCGCTTGCCGCGCTTGGCCAGATAAGTGCCCACGATCTGCTCTGTCCGGCCCATCGTCTCGGCCTTCACCGGGTTCACCGGATACATCTCGGCCGTGTCGAGGAAATTGATTCCGCGGTCGAGCGCGAAATCGATCTGGTCATGGCCCTCGGCCTCGGTGTTCTGGCTGCCCCAGGTCATCGTCCCGAGACAAATCTCGGACACCATGATCCCGCTTTGACCAAGTTCCAGCTTGCGCATGCCCGCGCTCCCTTTGTCATATGATGTTGCGCGGACCCTGCCACCGGGCTGCGGGAAGGTAAAGGCCCCTGACCCGGTCGGGTTTACTCGACCCGGTCCATGTACTCGCCGTAGCCCTCAGCCTCCATCTCCTCGAAAGGCACAAAGCGCAGCGAGGCAGAGTTGATGCAATAGCGCAGACCGCCCTGATCGCGCGGCCCGTCGGGGAAGACATGGCCGAGATGGCTGTCGCCGTTTTTCGAGCGCACTTCGACGCGGGTCATGCCGTGGCTGGTGTCGGTAAGTTCCACGACATGATCGTCGATCAGCGGCTTGGTGAAGGACGGCCAGCCGCAGCCCGCGTTGTATTTGGTCGAGGACGCGAAAAGCGGCTCGCCCGAGACCACGTCGACATAGATGCCCTTGGCGGAGTGGTCGTCATATTCGCCCGTGAAGGGGCGTTCGGTGCCGTTCTGCTGGGTGACGCGGTATTGCTCGGGGGTGAGCTTTGCGACCGCGTCGTCGGATTTTTGCCAGTTGCTCATGATGGGTCTCCCTTTCGCGCCTGATCTAGGCGGCGGCGGCCGCGAGAAAAGCCCTGCCGCCGCGTTTCGCTCGCATGTTCTACGGCGCAAGCCTACCATCCGGATCAGGAGGAGCCGACCATGACCACACCCGATCCCCGCGCCGATCTGCCCACCCACCGCGTCGAGAACCAGCCGCCCGCGCGCGGCGACGTCGATCTCTACGCCACGGACGCACCGCTGCGCGAGGCGGTTTCGCGGGCGGACGGTCAGATAGAGGCGCTGTCGGATTACGGCCAGACGCTCGGCACCACGGAGATGCGCGAGGCGGGCCGCGACGCGAACCGATACCTGCCGGAGCTGCGCCTGTTCGATATG
>NZ_DFRG01000101.1:0-5414 GCF_002378135.1 Thioclava sp. UBA3469 | reverse complement strand
GTGAGGGGGCCCAGAATGAGACGATCCCCGAAAGAGACCGAAGTCAGCACCCGCCGCATAACGCGACGCGGCTTGCTCTTGGGTGGCGCGCAGGCGGCGGTCGTGGCCGTGCTGGCAGCGCGGATGCGCAAGATGCAGCTCGAAGACGCCAAGCAATACCGGCTGCTGGCCGAGGGCAACTCGGTGAAAATCCGGCTGATCCCGCCGGCGCGCGGTCTGATCTTCGATCGCAACGGGGTCATGCTTGCGGGCAACGAGCAGAATTACCGTGTCACGATCACCCGCGAGGATACCGACGACGTCGATGCGACGCTGGCCGCTTTGCGCCGTCTGATCCCGATTACCGATGGCGATACGAAAGACATCCTGCACGACATCCGCCGCCGTCCGCCCACGACGCCGGTCACCGTGGCCGACCGCCTGACATGGGACGAGTTCTCGCGCGTCGCGGTGAACGGCCCCTCGCTGCCCGGCGTCAGCCCCGATGTCGGCCTGTCGCGCCTCTATCCCCGCCGCGAGGATTTCGGCCATGTGATCGGCTATGTCGGCCCGGTCTCGGATTACGATCTGAGCAAGATGGAAGACCCCGACCCGCTTCTGCTGATCCCGAAATTCCAGCTGGGCAAAACCGGGATCGAGGCCAAAGAGGAAAGCGTGCTGCGCGGCGCGGCCGGGCAGCGGCGCGTCGAGGTGAACTCCGCCGGGC
This sequence comes from Thioclava sp. UBA3469, assembly GCF_002378135.1. NCBI lineage: Bacteria > Pseudomonadati > Pseudomonadota > Alphaproteobacteria > Rhodobacterales > Paracoccaceae > Thioclava > Thioclava sp. UBA3469. The sequence continues at coordinate 4,708 of NZ_DFRG01000101.1, read as the reverse complement.
GCGAGATGCGCGAGCTGTCGCGCGAACCCGGCCAGCCCGGCGAGAACCTTCAGCTGACGCTCGATTATCGTCTGCAGAACTATGCGCTGCAGCGGTTGGAGGAGGAATCCGCAGCGACCGTGGTGATGGATGTGACCAATGGCGACGTGCTCGCCTGCGCCTCCGCACCGAGCTTCGACCCCAACCTTTTCGTGCGCGGGATTTCGGTCGCCGATTATCAGCGCCTCACGCAGGACGATCACCGCCCTCTCGCCGACAAGACCGTGCAGGGCCTCTACCCGCCGGGCTCGACCTACAAGATGGTCACCGCGCTCGCCGCGCTGGAGGCGGGGCTGGTGACGCCCGAGGAAACCATCTGGTGCCCCGGCTATGTCGAGATCGCGGGCCGCCGCTTCCACTGCTGGAAGGGCGCGGGGCACGGCCATGTGAACATGACCAAGAGCATGGAGCAGTCCTGCGACGTCTATTATTACGAGCTGTCGCAGCGCGTTGGCATCGACAAGATGAGCGACATGGCCAAGCGTCTGGGCGTGGGCGTCCGGCCCGACCTGCCGATGTCGGCGGTGAAGGAGGGCGTGGCCCCCACCAAGGAGTGGAAGCGGGAGCGCTACGGCAAGGACTGGCTGATCGGCGACACCGCGAACGCGGCCATCGGTCAGGGCTATGTGCTGGCCTCGCCGATGCATCTCGCGATCATGGCGGCGCGCATCGCCAGCGGGAAGAAGGTCGAGCCGCGTCTGATCCGCGCCCGTGACGGGGTCGAGCAACCGATCCGCGTCACCGATGATCTGGGCGTCGAGAAGGTCTATCTCGATAGCGTGCGCAAGGGGATGACCGCGGTGGTCAACTCCTCGCGCGGCACCGCGCGCGGCTCGCGCATCGCGATGAAGGAATGGAAGATGGCGGGCAAGACCGGCACCTCCCAGGTCCGCAACATCACCAAGGCCGAGCGTGCCCGCGGCGTGATCCGCAACGAGCAGCTTCCCTGGAACCGCCGCGACCACGCGCTCTTCGTGGCCTTCGCCCCGATCGACAATCCGCGCTACGCGGTCTCGGTCGTGGTCGAACACGGCTCGGGCGGCTCGACGGCCGCCGCCCCGATCGCGCGCGACGTGTTGCTGTTCGCGCTGGCGGGCGGCCTGCCCCCGGACGATGCGTACCCGTCCTTCGCCCGCGCGAAGGCCAAGGAGCTGAACGAAACGCTCGATCTGGTCGACCCCGACACCGTGCAGAAGCCGCAATCGAGGTCGCGCGCATGAGCTATCTCGAGAGCAATCTCAAAACCGTCCCGACGGGATGGCGCAAGATTTTCTATCTGAACTGGCCGCTGGTGATCCTGCTGACGGCGGTCGCCTGCGCGGGCTTTCTGATGCTCTACTCGGTCGCGGGCGGCAATATCCACACCTGGGCCGAACCGCAGATGAAACGTTTCGCGCTCGGAATGATCGCGATGTTCACCGTGGCCTTCATCCCGGTCTGGTTCTGGCGCAATGTCTCGGCGCTGGCCTATTTCGTGGCGCTTCTGCTGCTGGTGGCGGTGGAGTTCTTCGGCGCGATCGGCATGGGCGCGCAGCGCTGGCTCGAGATCGGCCCACTGCGTATCCAGCCCTCCGAGCTGATGAAGATCACCCTCGTGATGCTGCTGGCCGCCTATTACGACTGGCTGCCCGTCGAGAAGGTCTCGCGCCCGCTTTGGGTGTTCATCCCGGCGGTGATCATTCTCGCGCCGACCTTCCTCGTGCTGGCCCAGCCCGACCTCGGCACCGCCGTGATGCTGGTGCTGGGCGGGGCCTTCGTGATGTTCGCAGCCGGGGTGTCATTTTGGTATTTCGGCACCGTGATCGCGCTTGTCGTCGGGCTGGTCTTCGGCGTGATGGAAAGCCGCGGCACGGACTATCAGCTGCTGCACGACTATCAGTACAAGCGGATCGACACGTTCCTCGATCCGGGCTCCGACCCGCTTGGTGCGGGCTACAACATCATGCAGGCGCAGATCGCGCTCGGCTCGGGCGGCTGGTCGGGGCGCGGCTTCATGCAGGGCACGCAATCGCGGCTGAACTTCCTGCCCGAGAAGCACACGGACTTCATCTTCACCACGCTCGCCGAGGAGTTCGGCTTCGTCGGCGCCTTCTCCCTCCTGATGCTTTACACCGGCATCATCGGCTTTGCGCTTTATACCGCGATGGCAACGAAGGACCGCTTCGCCTCGCTGCTCAGTTTCGGGGTCGCCGGGACGTTCTTCTTCTTCTTCGCGATCAACATGGCGATGGTGATGGGGCTGATGCCTGTCGTGGGCGTCCCCTTGCCACTGGTGAGTTACGGGGGCACCGCCATGATGATCCTGCTCGCGGCCTTCGGGCTGGTGCAAAGCGCCCATGTCCATAGACCGAGGCAAAGATGATCCGCGTCCTTTTCGCCGACAAGCCCGAGAACTGGGCGCGTTACGAACGCCCGCTGACCGAGGCCATCGCGGCCACTGGCGTCGAGGCGCAGATCGTCCAGCCGGACGAGATCGACCCCGCGCAGGTCGACTATGTCGTCTATTCTCCGCAGGGACCGGTACAGGATTTCACCGCCCTCACCGGCGTGAAGGCCGTGCTGAATCTCTGGGCCGGGGTGGAGCGCGTGGTCGGCAACGAGACCCTGACCCAGCCGCTGTGCCGGATGGTGGATGCGGGACTGGAACGCGGCATGGTCGATTACGTGACCGGCCATGTGCTGCGCTATCACCTCGGGATCGACGCGACGCTGACCCAGCAGGACGGTGTCTGGCGCCATGACGGGGGCGTCCCGCCCCTGGCGCGCGACCGCTCGGTGGTGATGCTGGGACTGGGCGCTTTGGGAAAGGCCTGCGCCGAGGCGCTCGCGGGTCTGGGCTTCAAAGTCACCGGCTGGAGCCGGTCGCCGAAAGACATCCCCGGGATCACCTGCCTGAGCGGCGATGACGGTCTGGCGGAGGCGCTGTCGAAAGCGGAGATTCTCGTCTCGATCCTGCCCGACACGCCCGAGACCACCAACCTTCTGAACGCGGGCACGCTGACGCAGATGCCGAAAGGCGCGCGGCTCATCAATCCGGGCCGCGGCACGCTGATCGACGATGACGCGCTGCTGACGGCGCTCGATCGCGGCCAGATCGGTCATGCGACGCTCGACGTGTTCCGCGTCGAGCCCCTGCCCCCCGAGCACCCCTATTGGGCGCATCCCCACGTGACGGTGACGCCCCATATCGCCGCCGAGAGCCGGGCAGAGACCGCCTCCGAGGTGATTGCCGAGAATATCCGGCGGGGCGAGGCAGGCGAGCCGTTCCTGTATCTCGTGGACCGGTCGCGCGGCTATTGAGCGGCGCAGGCCGGGGGGTTCACACTCCCGGACCCCCGTGGGATATTTCGACCAAGAGGAAGATCAGAGCGTTGGCGCGGGTAGTCCGAGCTGCTGAGCGAGACCCGCGAGGCGGCTTTCCTGCCCCGACCAATCGGCAGCGCGCGAGGCAAACAGCGTCGCCTGAGACTGGTGGATCAGACCGTCCGAGAGGATCTTGAGGTGGTTCGCGCGCAGCGTCTCGCCGCTCGAGGTGATGTCGGCCACGGCCTCGGCGGTGAGGTTGGCGATCGTGCCCTCGGTCGCGCCTTGGCTGTCGACGAGCTGCCAATCCGCCACGCCCTCGCGGGTCAGGAATTCGCGCACGAGGCGGTGGTATTTCGTGGCGATCCGCAGGCGGAAGCCGTGGGTGGCGCGGAAGCGGTGGGCGGCGGCGTCGAGGTCTTCGAGGCTGTCCACGTCCGACCAGCAGGCCGGCACCGCGATGATCAGGTCGGCATGGCCGAAGCCCATCGGCGCGAGATCGGCGACCTGACTTTCCCAGTCGGCGAGCTTCTCACGCACGAGATCGGAACCGGTGACGCCCAGATGGATACGCCCCGCCGCCAGTTCGCGCGGGATTTCTCCGGCTGAGAGCAGCACGAGCTGCACGCCCTCGGCCCCTTCGACCGCGCCCGCATATTCGCGCTCCGACCCGGTGCGCTTGAGCGTGATACCCGCTTGCGCAAACCAGTCGAAGGTCTTCTCCATCAGACGCCCCTTGGAGGGCACACCGAGTTTGATCATGGCCTCGCTCATGCTTGCGCCTCCAGATCGGCCATCAACCCTGCACGGATCACGCCGCCCACGGCGGGGATTTCGCGCCCCTGCCCCAGTTGCCGGGTCAGCGCGTCGTAGCGCCCGCCGCTCGCGACCGGCGGTAGTGCCGGATCGGCTGCGGTGAAGGTGAAGACGAAGCCGTCGTAATATTCCATCGTCGAGCGCCCGTGGCTCGCGTCGAAGGTGATCGCGGCGAGGTCAATGCCCCGCGTGGCGAGCGCGTCGAGGCGCTTTTCGAGCCGCGCGATGGCGGGTTCGATGGCAGCGATGTTCAGCGCGCGCAGGGCGGCAGGTGCCTGATCGGCGGCACAGCGCAATTCTGCAAGCTTGCCCATCGCGGCGACCGCATCGGTCGGGATCGGCGCGGCGGCGGCATCGGCGGCCAGCGTGGCGATCCGCGCCTCCATCTCCTCGCGCGAGCGCAGCCCGATCCACGGCGCGCCGGAGCGCTGGCCGGTCAGCAGATCGGCGCGGGCTTTCGGCACCTCGACCTGCCCCGAATAGCGCGCAAGCAGATGCTGGAAGCGTTTGGGGCGCCAGATGTGACGGGCAAGCGCGGCCTTGCGTTCGG
>NZ_DFRG01000186.1:2745-14785 GCF_002378135.1 Thioclava sp. UBA3469 | reverse complement strand
CGGGATATTTCGGCCAAGCCGAAGCTGAAAGCCTCGTGCGCGTTCGTGTTGGCAAAAATATCCCGGGGGTGAGGTGCGCAGCACCGAGGGGGCAGAGCCCCCCTTGGCTATGGGCCAAGAAAAAGGCGCCGCTCGGGCGCCTCTCACTTACATCTTGTTGAGCTTGCTCTGCAGATCGGCGAGCTGTTTCTTGATCGAGTCCAACTCGCCGCGATCATCGCCGTCATCAGGCGCGGGGCCGGACGAGCCTGCCGTGCCCCAGCCGGCCATCATGTTCTGCAAGAAGGCCTGTTGCTGCGCCTGCAGCGCCTCGAAACCCGGCATCGAGGCCATGGGATTCGGCATCTTGTTCATGTTCTCGAGCATATGCGAGTGCCCCTCGCGCAGCATCTCGAAGCTGGCTGCGAGGAATTGCGGCACCACCGATTGCGCAGCCCCCGTATAGGAGCGCACCAGATCGGTCAGCACGTCGACCGGCAGGACATTCTCGCCGCGGCTTTCGTGCTCGGCCACGATCTGCAGCAGATATTGCCGCGTCAGGTCGTCGCCCGATTTCAGATCGACAATCTGCACCTCGCGCCCGTCGCGGATGAATTTCGCGATGTCTTCGAGCGTCACGTAATCGCTGGTCTCGGTGTTGTAGAGACGGCGGCTGGCGTAACGCTTGATCAGCAAGGGCTTTTCGTCTTCGGCCATGTGATGCGATCCTCCCCGGATTGTGCTTGTGCAGCGATTGTGTGACGCCGCGCTGCCAAAAGCAATAAAAGAAAAAGGGCGCGCCACGAGGGCGCGCCCGAGATACGCGAGGCCGACTGGGAGGAGGAAGCCGGTGCCCGCGGTGAATTCTTACTTCGCAGCCGCCGTGGCTTTCTTCGTCGCAGCGGTCATGTCGGCGGTCGCCTTCTTGACGTTTGCGGAGGCTTCTTCCGACATGTCCTTGCCGGCAGCCATCATCAGCTCGACGGTGTCCATCTGAACCTTTTTCGCGATTTCAGCGAAAGCGGCCATGTTTTCGGCAGCCATCTCGGCGGAAGCCGACGCGAAGTCGCTCATCGCCTTGGCGTAATCGGCGGGCTCTTCCTTGGTTTTGGTCAGGTCGCCCATCTTGTCGATGGTGCCCTTGGTCCATTTGGTCGAGATTTCGGTCGACTTGCCGGCAGCTTCAAGCGCCACTTGCGACATCTTCTCGCCCAGAGCCGCTTGCGATTTGAAAGCGTCTTGGAATTTCGAGGTGTCGACGGGGAAGGACGCCATCATGTCCTGCATGATCTTGGTGTAGTCTTGGGTCTTAGCCATGTGAGTGCTCCGTTGGGTTGGGGCCCGTGGTCTGGAACGTTGGCGGGGCCCTTTGGGTTACGCTACGTATATACATGCTGCGGCGCAGCATTTCAAGAGGAGAATTGCTGCGCCGCAGAAACTTTCAACCCAAGCGGGAAAGTTATATCTTAACTATCTCTTTGACATAAGTGCCGGGCGCATCAGCCAAAACCGGGTGATCTGCATCGCCGGGCTGGCGTGCGGGCACCATCGCGCCGGACTTCTTGGCCAGCCATTCGCCCCAGCGCGGCCACCAGCTTCCCTCGTGGAACTCCGCCTGCGCTTTCCACTCGTTGGGATTCGCGACCGGGGCTTCGGAGGTGTAGTGGCCGTATTTCTTCTTGCTGGGCGGGTTCACGATCCCGGCGATATGGCCCGACTGCGACAGGATGAAGGTCTTGTCCTTCGATCCCATCTTCGCGACCCCGTTGAACGAGGCGACCCAAGGCGCGATGTGGTCGGTCTCGCAGGCGATCGCCATCAGCGGCACGTTCACGTCCGAGACCTTGACCGTCTCGCCCAGCACCTCGAAGCCGTCGCGCGCGAAGCGGTCCTTCTGGCAGAGCCCGCGCAGATACTCGACCGCCATCTTGCCCGGCAGGTTCGTCGAGTCGCCGTTCCAGAACAGCAGATCGAAGGCGGGCGGGGATTCCCCCATCATGTAGCTGCGGATCGCGGGCCGATAGATCAGGTCGTTCGAGCGCAGATAGGAGAAGGTGCGCGACATGAAGTAGCTGTCGAGCACGCCGTCGGCCTTGCATTGCCGCTCGATCCCGTCGACGAAATCGTCTTGCAGGAAGACCGCGAATTCGCCCTGATCCGAGAAGTCGGTGAGCGTGGTGAAGAAGGTGGCCGAGTTGATCGACTTGTCCTTGCGCTTGTTCAGTAGGCCCAGCGTCAGCGACAGCGTGGTGCCCGCGATGCAATAGCCGACCGCGTTGACCTTCTTCTCGCCGGTGATCTTCTTCACCTCGTCGATCGCGGTCAGATAGCCCTCCTGCACATAGTCATCCATGCCGACATCGGCATAGCTCTGATCGGGGTTCTTCCAGCTCACCACGAAGAGGGTGAAGCCCTGATCGACGATCCAGCGGATCAGCGAGTTCTGCGGCTTCAGGTCCATGATGTAGAAGCGGTTGATCCAAGGCGGGAAGATCACCAGCGGGGTCTTGTGAACCTTTTCGGTGGTCGGCGTGTACTGGATCAGCTCGAACAGGCGGTTGCGATAGACCACCGCGCCCTCGGCGGTGCCGATATTCTCGCCCACGGTGAAGGCGTCCTTGTCGGCCAGCGTCACCAGCAGGTCGCCGCGGTTCGCTTCGATGTCGCGCACGAGGTTCTCGAGCCCTTTCACGAGGCTCTCGCCCTCGGTCTCGATCGCCTTCTCCAGCGCGTCCGGGTTGGTGGCGAGGAAATTGGTCGGCGCCATCAGGTCGATGATCTGGCGCGAGAAGTAGTTCAGTCGCTGACGGTCCACCGGATCGAGATCGTCGAGCTTGTCGACCGCCTCTTTCACGCCTTTGGCCGCGATCAGATACTGCTGTTTGATGTAGTTGAAATAGGGGTGGCTGTCCCAGAGCGGATTGGCGAAGCGCGGGTCGGACGGGCCGGGATCTTCCGGTGGGCGGAACGCGCCCTTGGCGAGCGCCTCCTGCGCTTCGAGGTAATGCTTCATCGCCTGACCCCAGTAATTCACCTGGGCTTCGAGGATTTTCGAGGGCTTTTCGAGCCACTCGTTCATCATGGCGGCAGAGGACGTCATGTAGAGATCGGCGCCGGGGCCTTCGAGGGCCGGGTTCATCGGTCGCTTATGCGCGATCGCATCGACCATGCGCTCGGTCAGTTCTTCGATGCGGGCCAGATTGTCCTGCATTTTCTGCGACGCAGCAATTTTGTCCGTCTCCTCGGTTGTCATAAATGATATTCCTCCCTATCCTCTGCACCAGCATAATATCGCCGCAGTCTTGGGGTAAAGCGGCGTTTCCATTGCCGAGTGAGTGCGTGGCCCGCCCCGAGGAGTTGTATATGAAAACGATCATGTCCTACGACCTGATGGAGACCTTCAGGAACACGAACGAGTGGATGGGCGCCTCGGCGCGCGCCATGGCGTCCTACCCGGTCTGGGGTCTCGCCCCGCATCCGATGTTCAAGATCATGTCGGCCTGGGGCCGTGTGACGGAGCGCTCGTTCGCACGGATGGTGATCAAGCCCGACTGGGGCATCCATTCGATCGCGGCCGAGGACGGGCGCGATCACCTCGTCGAGGTCGAGACCGTGCTCGACAAGCCCTTCGGCAGCCTCGTGCATTTCAACGTCCATGGCCGCGAGCCGATGGAACGGCGCATCCTGCTGGTGGCGCCGATGTCGGGCCATTACGCGACGCTGCTGCGCTCGACCGTGGCCTCGCTGCTGCCCGATGCGGACGTGTGGGTGACCGATTGGCATAATGCGCGCGATATCCCCGTTTCCGAAGGCAAGTTCGATATCGAGGACTACACCCTCTACCTTGTCGATTTCATGAAGAAGATGGGCCCTGACTGCAACGTGATCGCCGTGTGTCAGCCCGCACCGCTCGCGCTGGCCGCGACCGCCTATCTGGCCGCTGAAGACCCCGCCGCGCAGCCGCGCACGCTGACCCTGATCGGCGGGCCGATCGATCCCGATGCGAAAGCGACCGAGGTCACCGATTTCGGGCGTCGCGTCACGATGGGCCAGCTCGAGCAGATGGTGATCCAGCGCGTCGGCTTCAAATACAAGGGCGCGGGCCGTCTGGTCTATCCGGGCCTGATGCAGCTCGCCTCGTTCATCTCGATGAACATGGACAAGCATGCTCAGGCTTTCCAAGAGAAGATCTGGAGCGAGGCGCAGGGCGAAGGCTCCGAGCATGACAAGCATTACCGCTTCTACGACGAATATCTCGCGGTGATGGATATGACGGCGGAGTTCTACCTCTCGACGGTAGAGCGCATCTTCAAGGGCCTCGAGATCGCCCAGAACCGCTTCGAGGTCGGCGGCAAGATGGTCGATATCTCGAAAATCACCAAGGTCGCGGTGAAGACCGTGGAAGGCGAGAAGGACGACATCTCCGCCCCCGGTCAATGTGTCGCCGCCCTCGATCTTTGCTCGGGCGTGCCGGATTCGATGAAGCAACAACACCTCGAGCCCGGCGCTGGCCATTACGGCATCTTCGCAGGCTCCAGCTGGCGCAACAACATCCGCCCGCTGGTGCTCGATTTCATCGACGAGAACGCGGACAACCCCGCGCCGGGGAAAGGCAAGCCCGCCACCGTGACGCCGATCCGCAAGAAGCCGGTGAAGACGGCCGAGGCGGGGTGAGGCCTCGGCCTTCGCGAAATTGAAAACGCCGCTCCAAGGGGGCGGCGTTTTTCCTTAGAGAATGAATGGAGACGGTTAAGTCTTCCTTCGATTTGCCTCGAACTTGTCCCAGACATGCATGCGGCCTTTTTGTCGAGCATCGGCCAGAAACATTTTTCGACGCGCATCGCTGTGTTCGAGGTTTCGGTATTTGCCCCCGGAAAATTTTGGCCAATCAATAGCTAATCCCAATTTTACCATTTCGGCGGAGAGATCGCGCCCATCGGGCAAGTAGCAGCGCGCAACCGTTCTACCATGATGATCGGTTTCCGTCACCTCGGCGCGAATGGTGTGTCCCTTGCACAATGTATGGAGAGCCCATTTCGCTTTCTTTCCATAAGGGTGATTAAGCTCAGGCGCGTCGATGCCGAAGAGACGGATTTGGGTCCGATTGATTTTAATCGTATCGCCGTCGGTGATGTAGGCGCCGCCCGTGATCACGATGGGCTCAGCGAGATGCTTGGATGTCGATACGTCGAAGTGACTGGGCCGTTTCGCAGCTATCTGTGTAACTGAGGAGCGCTTTGGGGTCTCTCTTGACGCGGGGTGGCGTTTGCCGCCCTCCTCCTTATTTCTTGCCCAAATGACAAAAAGAAATAGCGCGAAAAAAATCGCCGCTAAGATAAATTCACCCATACCCAACCCTTCAACGCATGAAAGCTCGCCAATGCAAACCGCCCACGGTCGAGACGTTACGTTAGGTTAAGGGGTCTGGCAACTTTGCTTAAATTGCGACAGCAGGTGCGCGATAATCGAATACTTCTTTCCCGCTATTAGCCTCACGCCAACAATAAAGGCGCCTCCAGCCAGTCACGCAGGTTCTGGGTGATCTTCTCGGGTTGCTCCAGCGGGCTCAGGTGGCCTGCGCCGAGGATCAGGCGGAACTCGGCGTGGGGCATCAGCTCGGCGAGGAATTCGTGGCGGCGCGGTGGGCAGATCTTGTCGTATTCGCCGCACATCAGCAGCGCGCGGGTTTTCGTGGCGCGCAGCGTGCGTTGCAGGTCGGGGCGGCGCATCAGGGCGCGCGATTGCGCCTCGAACGTGTCGGCGCCCAAGCCTGCCGCCATCTCCAGCATCATCGCCTGAATCTCGGCGCGGCCGGGATCGGGGGCGAGGCTCTCGGCGGGGATTTCTTCCAGCATCATCTCGTCGAGCCGCCCGGTGAGCGCCTTCACGATCCGGGTTTCGCGCGCGGCGGCGATCTGCGGCATCTCGGGCAGAGGGGAGACGTCGAGCAGCGCGACCTGGCTCACGCGATCGGGGGCGCGGCGCAGGATCTCGATTGCGACGACCGCGCCCAGCCAATGCCCGACCAGTGCGAATTGCGGCGGGGCCTCGTCGAGCACGGTCTGCGCCATCTCCTCAATCGTCGCGCCACGCAGCCGCGCCACCATCACCGAACGCTCGGAGGACAGCTCTTGCAGCGGGTGCCAGAACAGCCGTGCGTCGCACATGAATCCGGGTAGAAAGACCAGCGGGTCGCTTGGCATCGCTCGAAACCTCAATCGCGGCGCGTTTTCGCGCTTCTCGCGTCGAGTGTGCCGCAAGGGCCGAGGTCAAGCAAATCGAAATGCCGCAAGCAGCGGATCACAGCCGGGCGAGCACCTCCGCCAGCGCGGTCTCGATGAGCGCGAGGCAATCGGGGTCCGAGAAGCGGTGATCGGCGCCCTTCACAAGTGTCAGGCGCATATCCTCGCCCTCGGCATGCTCCAGCAGCCGGATCGCGGTCTCGGTGCTGACGGCCTCGTCAGCGGTGCCTTGCAAGAAGCGCGTGGGGAAGGGCAGCGCCAGCGGGCTGCGCAGCACCAGCCGCTCGCGGCCCTCGTTGATCAGGCGGCGCGTGATGACATAGGGCTCGCCGTAATCCGACGGAATCGCGATGGAGCCTTCGCTCTCAAGCTTGTGCCGGGTTTCCTTGTCGAAGCTCGCCCAATAGCCGTCTTCGGTGAAATCGGGGGCGGCGGCGATGGTGACGAGGCCTGCGACTTTCTCGGGATGTTCGCGCGCCATCAGGAGCGAGATCCAGCCGCCCATCGAGGAGCCCACGAGGATCTGCGGGCCTTCGGTCTTGGCCATGATCACGTCGCGCGCATCTTCGAACCAGTCACCGATCGCGCCGTCCTCGAATGCGCCGTCCGAGACACCGTGGCCGGAATAGTCGAAGCGTAGGAAGGCGCGGCCTTCGCGCTTGGCCCAGTCCTCGAGCGCCAGCGCCTTCGTGCCTTCCATGTCGGATTTGAACCCGCCGAGGAACACCACGCCCGGCCCTTTGCCCGGCGTCAGGTTATAGGCGATGCGGCGGCCTTCTTGGGTCTCGAAATACTCGGTCATCTGCGCTCCCTGCGATCTGTTCGCGCCCAGCCTATCGGGCGGCGCGGGTGGCCTCAACCTGTCCGCCCGCGCTCAGTGCGCGGGCTTTTCCTTGCCGGTGACGGCGCGGTAGATCGGCTGGATGATCCGGGTGACGACCGGGATCAGGACGAGCCCGTAGATCAGACCGAAGATGCCGTCGAAGAACGCGGTGACGGCCCAGCTGACGAAGCCTTCGGCGGTGCCCGCCGCATGGGCTGCGGCCTCGGCCTGATGGTGGATCCAGTCGTAGGGCGCGTGCCAGCCGAGCTCTGCCAGACCGTGCAGCACGATATTGCCGCCGACCCAGATCATCGCGGCGGTGCCGATGATCATCAGCAATTGCATCAATCTGGGCATCACATGCACGATGCCACGCCCGAGTGCGCGCGTAGGTCCGAGCTTGCCATTCTCGGCCAGCCAGAGCCCCGCATCATCGGCTTTCACGATCAGAGCGACCGAGCCATAGACCACCACCGTCACGCCGATCCCGATGATCGCGAGCGCAATCGCCTCCATCCAGATCGGCTGGCCCGAGGGCAGGGCGGCGAGGCCGATCGTCATGATCTCGGCGGAGAGGATGAAGTCGGTCTTCACCGCGGATTTGACGCGTTTTTCCTCGAGATGGTCGGCGGTCTCCGCTGCGACATGGCCCTCGGCATCGGGTTCATGCGGTTTGAACAGGTGATAGACCTTCTCCGCGCCCTCAAAACACAGGTAAGAGCCGCCCAGCATCAGCAAGGGCGTGATCAGCCACGGCGCGAAGGCAGACAGCAGCAGCGCAGCTGGCAGCAGGAAGATCAGCTTGTTCTTGATCGAGCCGAGCGCGATTTTCCCGACGATCGGCAGTTCGCGAGCGGGCTTGAAGCCGTGGACATATTTCGGCGTGACGGCGGCATCGTCGATCAGCGCGCCAGCGGCTTTTGAGCCCGCCTTGGCCGCCTGACCTGCCGCATCGTCGATCGAGGTCGCCGCCACCTTGGCGATCCCCGCCACGTCATCCAGCAATGCCAGCAAGCCACTCATCGCAAACCCTTTCCCAATCACGCCCGCGTGAGCCTAGGGCGCGTCTCCCCAAGCCACAAGCGCGAAGACTTGTTCCCGAATTCTTTCCGGGCGGACATGAAAAAGGCGCCCGAAGGCGCCTTGATCGGAATTGTTCGCGAGGCTTACAGCCCCAGCTTCTGCGCGACGATCTGGTTGACCGCCTTGGGGTTGGCCTTGCCGCCCGAGGCCTTGATGACCTGACCGACGAACCAGCCAGCGAGCTTCGGATTGGCCTTGGCCTTCTCGACCTGATCGGGATTGGCGGCAATCACCTCGTCCACGGCGGCCTCGATGGCGCCGGTGTCGGTGACCTGAATCATGCCGCGCTCTTCCACGATCTTCTCGGGGTCGCCGCCTTCGGTATAGACGATCTCGAAGAGGTCCTTTGCGATCTTGCCCGAGATCTTGTCGGACTTGATCAGCCGGATGATCGCGGCAAGCTGCGCGGCATCGACCGGGCTCGACGAGATGTCGTGATCTTCCTTCTTCAGGCGGCCGAACAGCTCGTTGATGACCCAGTTCGCGGCGAGCTTGCCGTCACCGGCCTCGGCCACCACGGCCTCGAAGTAATCCGCGTTCTCGACCTCTGCGGTCAACACCGAGGCGTCATACTCCGACAGGCCCAGCTCCTTGACGAAGCGCGCCTTCTTCTCGTCGGGCAGCTCCGGCATGGACGCGCCGATATCGTCGACCCAGGCCTGCTCGATTTCCAGCGGCAGCAGATCGGGGCAGGGGAAGTAGCGGTAATCATGCGCTTCTTCCTTCGAACGCATCGAGCGCGTCTCGCCCTTGTCCGGATCGTAGAGGCGGGTTTCCTGCACCACTTCGCCGCCGTCCTCGACGATGGCGATCTGGCGACGGGCCTCGTATTCGATGGCCTGCTGAATGAAGCGCATCGAGTTCATGTTCTTGATCTCGCAGCGGGTGCCCAGATGCGAGAAATCCTGCGTTTCCTGATATTTCTCGTAAGCGCCCGGCTTGCAGATCGAGACGTTAACGTCCGCGCGCAGGTTGCCGTTTTGCATGTTGCCGTCGCAGGTGCCCAGATAGCGCAGGATCTGGCGCAGCTTGCCGACATAGGCCGCCGCTTCCTCGGGGCCGCGAATGTCGGGGCGCGAGACGATTTCCATCAGCGCGACGCCGGTGCGGTTGAGGTCCACGAAGGACATATGCGGGTCCATGTCGTGGATCGACTTGCCCGCGTCCTGCTCGAGGTGGATGCGCTCGATCCGGACCTTGCGGGCGACGCCCGGGCCCATATCGACGATGATTTCGCCCTCGCCCACGATGGGGTGGTATAGCTGCGAAATCTGGTAGCCTTGCGGCAGGTCCGGGTAGAAATAGTTCTTCCGGTCGAAGGCCGAGCGCAGGTTGATATCGGCTTTGAGGCCGAGCCCGGTGCGCACGGCTTGCGCCACGCAGAACTCGTTGATCACCGGCAGCATGCCGGGCATCGCCGCGTCGACGAAGGCCACGTTCGAGTTCGGCTCTGCGCCGAATTTGGTCGAGGCGCCCGAGAACAGCTTGGCTTTCGAGGCCACCTGCGCGTGGACTTCAAGCCCGATCACCAGCTCCCAATCCGATTTGGCACCGGCAATGACCTTGGGTTCGGGGGCTTGGAATTCGAGATGGTCGAGCATGTCCACATCCTGTCAGTAAAGGCTTGGGCAAGCTTCTAGGACAGGGCAGGGGCGGGAGCAAGAGGGCGACCGCCCCGGATTGGGGATCAGACCACCGGCACGCCGTAGGATTCGAAAATCGCGCTGAGCCGGTCGAGCGGCGGCGTGGCCTCTCGTGGCAGGTAGGCGCGACGCCCGTCGCGCAGCGTGACCATGCATTCGTCGCCCGCAAGCTTGCGCCGCCGCAGCCGCGCCGAGTCGATCTGCGCGAGCGGGAACGTGCCCAATTGCCGCCCGTTGCGATAGACTTCCATTCGCGCCGGCGTGATCCGCAGCAGCCCCGAGCGGTTGCGCATCAGCTTGTACAAAGTGAGGGCGAGATAGATCCACGCAGCGACATGAATCCATGTCGTCGCAGTCAGTTTCATTGCGCCGTAAAGCAGCGCCATCCCGAAGGCGAGGGCGAGATACCCTCCCGCCCGGCGGGCTTGGTGTCGGTATTCAAATTCATTGTCGTCCATGGTCGAGCCCATCCGCGAAATTGCGTAACGCCCGCAAGGCGCAGGCGTCCGCGTTTCGTAGCTCGCGAACCCGGCACGGATGGGCCGAAAATACGGCCAATCCGTGGTGAGAGGGGTGCGTCCGAGGGCGCTGAGCGGAAATTAGCTCAACAGACGCTGCGTCATCTCCGACAGGTCACGGCTGAGGCCCGGCTGGGCGGCGATCCGTTCCAGCTCGCTGCGCATCTTCTCGCGCCGGCCTTCGTCATAGCGCGTCCACGTCTCGAAAGCGGTGGACATGCGGGCGGCGACCTGCGGATTGACCGGATCGAGCTTGAGCAGCCAGTCGGCATAGAAGCGATAGCTCGCCCCGTCCGCGCGGTGGAAGCCCGCGTGATTGCCCGACAGCCCCGCCATCAGCGCCCGGAAGCGGTTCGGCGTCTTCCACGTGAAGAGCGGATCGCCGGTCAGCGCCTCGGCGCGCTCCAGCGCCATTTCGGGCGGGCAATTGGCCAGCTGGACGAGGAACCACTTGTCCATCACCAGCCGGTCGCCCTGCCAGCGCTCGCGGAATTCGGAAATGGCGGCGGCGTCCTGCCCGGTCTGCACCAGAGCTGCGAGCGCGCCGAGGCTTTCGGTCATGTTCTCCGCCGAGGCAAAAAGCGCCCCCGCCCGTGCCCCGCCGTCGATGCGGTTCAGGAGTCGCAGGACCGCAAGGCGCAGCGCGCGCGGACCGGCCTGCTCGGGATCGGAGCTATAGGGGCCTGTCGCTTCGGTGCTGGTGAAGATTTCGGCCAGAAGCGTCTTATGCGCGCTCGCCAGATCGCGGGCGAGCCCTTCGCGCGCCGCGTAGATCGCCGCGGGATCGGGCGTCTCGCCCTGATCGTAGAGCGCCTGCGCGATGCTGTCCTCGGAGGGCAGGTTCAGGCACAGTGCACGGAAGGCCGGATCGGCGGTCTCGTCGCGCAGGAGCGCCCCGATCGCATCGGAGAAGGACGCGTCGGTTTCCTGTCCCAGCACCCGGCCGATCAGCACTTTCTGGGCCAGCGCGCGGCCGGCTTCCCAGCGGTTGAACGGGTCGCGGTCGTGGGTCAGCAGGAAGGCCAGCTCGGACGTGTCGACGTCGCGCTCCAGCCGCACGGGGGCGGAAAAGTCGCGCAGGATCGAGGGCACGGGGCGCGTCGCGAGCCCGTCGAATGTGAAGCTCTGTTTCGCCTCGGTCATCTCCAGCACGGTGGAGGGCAGGACCTCGTCGCCATTCTCGGACAGAAGGCCGACTTCGATCGGGATGTGGCGCGGAAGCTTCTCCGAGTGGCCGGGAGTGGGGCGCGTTTCCTGTTCGAATTCAAGCGTGTACGTGCCGTCCTTGAAGCTGTCGCGCACCCGCAGGGTCGGCGTGCCCGCATCGGTATACCAGCGCTTGAACTGGCTCAGATCGCGGCCCGAGCTGTCCTCGAAGACCTTCAGCCAGTCTTCGATCGTGCAGGCCTGCCCGTCATGGCGCTCGAAATAGAGATCCAGCGCGGCGCGGTAGCCCTCTGCGCCCAGCAAGCGGTGCAGCATGCCCACGATCTCGGCGCCCTTCTCATAGACGGTCGCGGTGTAGAAGTTGTTGATCTCGCGGTAATGATCGGGGCGCGGTGGGTGCGAGAGCGGGCCGCGATCCTCGCGGAACTGTCGTCCGCGCAGCGAGAGGACATCGTCGATCCGCTTCGTCGCATGGCCGCGCATGTCGCCGGTGAACTGCTGGTCGCGATAGACTGTCAGTCCCTCCTTCAGGCACAGCTGGAACCAGTCGCGGCAGGTGATCCGGTTGCCGGTCCAGTTGTGGAA
>NZ_DFRG01000186.1:2291-2432 GCF_002378135.1 Thioclava sp. UBA3469 | reverse complement strand
GTTGCCGGTCCAGTTGTGGAAATACTCATGCGCGATGATGCCTTCGATACGCTCGTAATCGGCATCGGTCGCGGTCTCCGGCGAGGCGAGAACCCATTTGGAGTTGAAGATGTTCAACCCCTTGTTCTCCATCGCGCCCAT
>NZ_DFRG01000186.1:1736-1974 GCF_002378135.1 Thioclava sp. UBA3469 | reverse complement strand
TCTCCATCGCGCCCATATTGAAGTCATCGACGGCAACGATGTTGAAAATGTCCAAGTCGTATTCGCGCCCGTAAGCCTCTTCATCCCAGCGCATCGAGCGGTGGAGCGCCTGCAGAGCGAAATCGCAGCGGTCCTCGTCGCCCGGACGGACCCAGATATTCGTCGCGACCTCGCGGCCCGACATCGTGGTGAATGTGCCCGAACGTGCGCGCAGATCGCCCGCGACCAGCGCGAAGAG
>NZ_DFRG01000186.1:1279-1432 GCF_002378135.1 Thioclava sp. UBA3469 | reverse complement strand
ATCGCCCGCGACCAGCGCGAAGAGATAGGCAGGCTTGGGCCACGGATCGACCCATTCGGCATAGCCCTCGCGGCTCTCGACCAGATCGCCATTCGCCAGCAGCACCGGCTGGTCGCCGATGATCGTGACGTGGAAGCGCGCCATCACGTCGGG
>NZ_DFRG01000186.1:0-916 GCF_002378135.1 Thioclava sp. UBA3469 | reverse complement strand
AAGCCCTCGGCCTCGCATTGCGTGCAATACATGCCGTTGGACATGTAGAGCCCTTCGAGCGCTGTGTTCTTCGACGGTGCGATCCGGGTGACGGTCTCCAGCGTGAAGGCCTGAGACGGCAGAACATGCGCCGGGATCGTAAGGCCCGTCTTGCTCAGCTCGTAGTCGTCAGGCGTCAGCGCGCGCCCGTCCACTGCGACCGAGACAAGCTCCAGATCTTCGCCATCGAGTTCCAGCGCGGCCGCCTCCTGCCGGGGCGAGAAGGCGAGACGCGCGCGCACCTCGGTCGCCTCCGGGTCGAGCTTGAAATCAAGCCGCACGGTCTCGAGGGTGAAGGGATAGGGGCGGTAGTCGCTCAGGCGCTTGGCAGGGGCGTCGGCAGCCGTCAGTTCAGCGGACATTCTTACGATATTCCTAATTAACTTCGGGTTATTTCAGGTGGCGCGCGCCCGTGCGAAAGCAAGTTCGCCTTTGCGTGAGCCGCGCCTCTGATGTTCGGCGGGCGCGATCCGGTCTCGGCGTCGCAGTCCCGCAGCTGGCGGAACAGTATCTGCCCCGCTCGGGGTTTTCAAAGCGGTTTCGCGGACCGCTCTGAGAGACGCGTGGCAGGCCGGGAGAACCTGAAGCGGGTGGGTTGCGTTACCTAAGGTGAACGGGGCGGCTTGGCGCGAGGTCGCGACCGCCCCGACATGGAATTTGGAAAGATGGAAGGAGGACATCCGATGTCCGCACCCGATACCAATATGAAGACCCAGAAGAAGAGACACGCCCCCGCCCTGATCGGGATCGCGATCGTCGCGGTGCTGGGCGTGGCGGTGATCCTGGTCTGGATCGCGATGGCCACAGATACCTCGGAGCCCGCGGCAAGCGATGCAAGTCAGGCCGAGGTCACGACGCAACCCGCGCCGGAGACCGA
>NZ_DFRG01000029.1:0-9397 GCF_002378135.1 Thioclava sp. UBA3469 | reverse complement strand
GACCGATCTGACCCGTTTTCAGGCGGTCAGCTCGGCCGTGCTCATCCGCGATGTGGCGGGCGCCGAGACCGTGCCGGAAATGGCCGCCGTCACCGCGCGTATCCCGCAACTTCTGGTGCAGCTCGTGGGCGGGCATCACGCGCATGAGGTCATCACCCGGCTGATCACCGATATCGCCGATGCGGTCACGCGCCGCCTGCTGAAGATGGCCGAGGAGGCGCTGGGGCCGCCGCCGGTGCCCTATCTGTGGCTGGCCTGCGGCTCGCAAGGGCGACAGGAACAGACCGGCGTCTCCGATCAGGACAATTGCCTCATCCTCGACGACGCTGTGACTGAGGCGGATATGGAATATTTCCGCCAGCTCGCGAAGATCGTCTCGGACGGGTTGGATGCCTGCGGCTACGTCTATTGCCCCGGCGACATGATGGCGACGAACCCGCGCTGGTGTCAGCCGGTCCGCGTCTGGCGCGACTATTTCAACGGCTGGATCGCCAAGCCCAACCCGGAGGCGCAGATGCTCGCCTCGGTGATGTTCGATCTGCGCGCGATCGGAGGCAACGGGGCGGGGCTGTTCCAGCAGTTGCAGGAAGAGACCTTGGCGAAGGCGTCGAAGAACTCGATCTTCGTGGCCCATATGATCGCCAACAGCCTCAAGCATCACCCGCCGCTCGGCCTGATCCGGGGCTTCGCCACGATCCGCTCGGGCGAGCATCGCAACCATATCGACATGAAGCATAACGGCGTGGTCCCGGTGACCGATCTGGCCCGCGTCTATGCGCTTCAGGGGCGCCTGCCCGAAGTGAACACCCGCGCCCGTCTGATCGAGGCCGAGCATGCCGGCGTGCTGAGCCATTCCGGCGCGCGCGATCTGGTCGAGGCCTATGACCTGATAGCGTCGATGCGGCTGGAGAACCAGGCGCATCTGGCCCGTTCGGGGCGCAAACCTGACAATTATCTCGCACCCTCGGACCTGTCCGATTTCGAGCGCTCCCATTTGCGGGATGCGTTCGTCGTGGTGCGGACCATGCAATCGGCCGCCGGACATGGCAAAGGCGCGATGAGCTGAGGAGAGCTTATGACGAATGATTACATCTCGACCCTTGCTGCCGGCGCGCTTGCCGCTCTCGTGGTCTTCCTGCTCTCTCATCTGAGCAAGAAGTTCCGCAGCGAGAAGCTGCCGAAATGGGTGATGCCCGCAGCGGTCGGGGCGGCGCTGATCGGCTACACGGTCTGGAGCGAGTATTCATGGTATCCCAAGATGCGCGCGGACATGCCCGACACGGTCGTGGTGCTGCAGAAGATCGACGAAAGCGTCGGCTGGCGGCCCTGGACCTATCTTGTGCCGATGGTCACCCGCTTCATGGCGGTCGATGCGGGCAAGGTGGAGCATCCGGTGGCGGGCAAACCGGAACTGGCCGAGACCGATCTTCTGCTGATCGGGCGCTGGCAGAATTTGCAGACGGTGCCGACGGTCTATGACTGCAAGACCGACAGCCGCGCCGATCTGGTGAACGGGGCCACGCTGACGAAAGACGGAGAGCTGTCGGGCGGCGGCTGGCTGAAACTCACGCCCGACGACCCGGGGCTGAAAGCGGTATGCGCAGGAGGATGAGACCATGCCGGGGGGGAGGAAACATCGCGTCCTGATCGTGGAGGATGAGGACAATATCGCCATCGCGCTCGACTATCTGATGAGCCGCGAGGGGTTCGAGCATGACCGGATCGATACCGGGCGCGGCGCGCTGGAGAAAATCCGCGAGACCCGCCCCGATCTCGTGCTGCTCGACGTGATGTTGCCCGAGGTCTCGGGCTACGAGATCTGCGAGGGCGTGCGCGCCGACAAGGGCCTTGGCGATGTGAAGATCCTGATGATGACCGCGCGCGGCTCCGCGATGGAGCGCCGCAAGGGCCTCGCGCTCGGTGCGGACGGGTTCATCGCCAAACCCTTCGAGCTGCGCGAATTGCGCGAGGAGGTCCACCGCATTCTCGACGGGGAGACGGCCTGATGGACCTCACCCGGCTTTCCCTGCGCACCCGGGTGTTTCTGTTCTTCGCCGCCTTGGCGCTCGGCAATCTGGTGGCGCTGGTGGCGGGGCTGTGGTTCGGCTTCACCCGTCTTGGCGATCCTGAGCTTCTGAATGCGATGGTGATCGGCGGGGCGGTTGCGGGCTTTGTGATCCTCGGGTTGATCGCCTGGATCTGGTTTCTGTTCGACGAGAACGTGGCCAAGCCGATCGAGCGGCTCTCGGGGATGCTGCGCGCCCGCACCACGGCCGAAATCGAGGGCGATATGGACGCCGATATCGCGCGCTATCTGGGCGATCTGGCGCCCGCCGCGGCCTCGGTCACGCGTCACCTGTCGGAGACTCGCAACGCCCTGACCGAAGCCGTGCAGCGCGAGACCACGCGGCTCGCGCAGGAAAAGGAGCGGCTCGAGGCGCTCTTGTCGGACGTGCCGGTGGGTGTGCTGCTCTGCACCGCCGATCATCAGCTGGCCTTCTATAACGGGCAGGCGGTGGAGCTTCTGGGCTCGGCCCATGCGCCGGGGTTGGATCGGCGCGTCTTCGACTATCTCAACCAGCCGCCGATCGCCCATGCCTATGACCGGCTTCTGGCTACCGAAGACCCGGATGCGGCCTCCGACCTGCTTTGTTCGACGAAAGCGGAGGGCCGTGTGCTCGCCGCGCGCATGCGGTTGCTGTCAGAGGGCGAGGATCACCATCTGAGCGCGCGCCCGGGCTATGTGCTGACGCTGCGCGATGTCTCGGGCGATATGGCCTCCCATGCGCAGCGCGAGCAGCTGATGGACGAGCTGTTCGACCGCATCCGCCGCCCTGCCGCAGCCCTGCAATCGCTGATCGGGGTGCTGACCGCCGATGACGGCCCCGCGCCGGGTCCCGAGCGCGACCGGGTTCGCGAGGCCGCCAATTCCGAGGCGCATCACCTCTCCGCCGCGATCCACGAATTCTTCGAGCGCCACGAGGCCAACCGCGCCGATTGGTGGCCACTGGCGATGATCCGCGCCTCCGATCTGGGTCAGGCGGTGGCCGCGCGGGTGACCGCCGAGGGCGGGGCGATCCTGCCGGTCACCGCGGGGCTGATGCTACGCTGCGAGGGCTTCGAGATGGTGGCCCTGCTGGCGGGGCTGGTGCGCCGCCTGACCGACCGGTGCGATTTCCGGCTGGAGATCACCGAGGACGGCCCCGGAGCGCTGATCGCGCTGGAATGGGAGGGCGCGCCGGTCCCGATCTCCGAGCTGGAGCGCTGGCTCGATCAGCCGCTCGATGTGGGGCTGGAGGACGTCACCGGGCATCGCGTGCTGACCACCCATGCCGCCGAAATCTGGCCCGAGAAGCTGGGCGACACGCGTGCGCGGCTCTGCATTCCGCTGCGCGAGGCGCGCCATGTCACCAAGCGCCCGAAGCCGGTGCCGCGCGCGGTGGTCTATGATTTCGACCTGCTCGCGCGCGAGCGCGTGGCCGAGATCGCCGACACGCCGCTGACCGATCTGACCTATGTCGTTTTCGACACTGAGACCACTGGCCTGCTGCCCACCGAGGGCGACGAGATCGTGCAGATCGCTGCCGTGCGCATCGTCAACGGTCGGCGGATCGATACCGAGGTGTTCGACACACTCGTCGATCCCAAACGCCCGATCCCGCCCGGCTCGACCGAGGTGCATGGCATCTCGAACGCGATGGTCGAAGGCGCGCCCGACATTGCGCAGGTGGGGCGCGATTTCCACCGCTTCGCCGAGGGTGCGGTGCTGATCGCGCATAACGCGCCTTTCGACATGGAATTCCTGCATCGCAAGGAGGTGGCGATCGGCGAACGGTTCGATCACCCGATCCTCGACACGGTGCTGCTGTCGGCGGTGGTGTTCGGGCAATCCGAGAGCCACACGCTCGACGCGCTAACCCATCGCCTCGGCATCACCATCCCCGAGGAGGCGCGTCACACCGCGATCGGCGACACGGTCGCGACGGCGGATGCCTTCCTGAAGATGCTCCCGGCGCTGCAGGCGCGGGGCTTGCGGACCTTCGGCGAATTGGTGGCCGAGCTTCGTAAGCACGGGCGACTGATCAAGGATCTGAACGGGTAGGGGGCGCTGCCCCCCGTCGCCGTAGGGCGACAAGACGTAAGGGAGAGGGGGCTCTGCCCCCATCTCCTCCGGAGATTCCCCCGGGATATTCGGGCCAAGGCGAAGAGGCTGTTTTGCTTCTCCTTGATTGAAATATCCCGGGGTGAATTCGGCGGAGCCGAAGAGGGGCAGCGCCCCTCAATCTTAAAGGATTTCGAGAACCGTCTCGGGTGGGCGCCCGATGCGGGCCGCCGTTTCCGTCAGCACGAGCGGGCGTTCGATCAGCTTCGGATTGGCGCTCAGCGCCGAGAGGATTTCATTCTCATCGGCGTCTTTCGTAAGGTCGGTGTCCTTCCAGCGGATCATCGCGGCGGCGGGCTGGCCGAGTTTCATCAGCGCGTCCTGCAGCTCGGCCATGGTCGGCGGCGCTTTCTGGTAGTCGCGGACCTGCGGAGCGATCCCGCGCTCTTCGAGAAGTTTCAGCGTCTCGCGCGATTTCGAGCAGCGCGGATTGTGCCAGATCGTTACAGCCATTTGTCCCTCCCGGTGCCGATTGCCTCGGAAACGCTGGCGAAGCCGTCGCGTTCCAGAAGCCGATCGAGGCCGCGCGCGATATCTGCCGCGAGCGAGAGGCCCGAGAAGACCATCGCGGTATAGAGCTGCACCGCCGAGGCGCCTGCGCGGATTTTCTCGTAGGCCTGCTCGGCGGAGCCCACGCCGCCCACGCCGATCAGTGGCAGCGCGCCCGCGGTATGCTGCGAAAGCTGCGCCAGAACGCGTGTCGATTTTTCGAACAAAGGCGCGCCGGAGAGGCCGCCCTGATCGGAGGGGTTGGGCGAGGTCAGGCCCTCGCGCGAAAGCGTCGTATTGGTCGCGATGATCCCGTCGATCCCGCTTTCCAGCGCGACCTCGGCGATCTCGGCCAGTTCCTCGGCGCTCAGATCGGGAGCGATTTTCAGAAAGACCGGAATGCGGCGCGCAAGTGTGTCGCGGGTCTCGATCACGCCTGCCAGCAGCGCCGACAGCGCGGCTTTGCCCTGTAGGTCGCGCAGCTTCTCGGTGTTGGGCGAGGAGACGTTGACCGTCGCGAAATCGAGATGCGGTCCGGCATGGGCCAGCACCGTCGCGAAATCTTTCGCGCGGTCGGCGGCATCCTTGTTGGCGCCCAGATTGAGGCCCACCGGAATACCTTGCGGGCGCGTTGCCAGCCGCTCGGTGATCGGCTCCATGCCCTGATTGTTGAAGCCGAAGCGATTGATCGCGGCGCGGTCGGCGGGCAGACGCCAGAGGCGCGGCGGCAGGTTGCCTTCCTGCGGGCGTGGGGTGGCGGCCCCCACTTCGATGAAGCCGAAGCCCGCGCGCATCAGCTGCGGTACGGCCTCGGCATTCTTGTCGAAGCCCGCCGCGAGGCCCACCGGGTTGAGAAGCGACATCCCCGCCAGATCGGTCTTCAGCCGCGGCGAGGTGATCGGGCCGGGCAGCGGCGCGAGCCCCATCCGCAGAGCGCGCAGCGAGAGGCCATGGGCCTTTTCCGGGTCGATCTTCTGGAAGGCCGCAAGGCCCACGCGCTCGATCAGGGTGGTCACGACATTTCCTTCGGGAAGATATGGCCCGCAGCGCCGAGGGGCAGGGCGTGGTCCCAGACGACTTCGCTGAGATGCAGCGGGCGGTAGAGATGCGGGAAGAGCTGATCGCGGCGCGAGGGCTCCCATTTCAGATCTGCGCCCATCGCAGTCGAGTCGAAGGCGACCAACACCAGATCGGATTCGCCCGCGAAATGTTTCGCAGCCGTCTCGACGACCTGATCGGCGGTGGAGAAATGGATATAGCCGTCCGCGAGGTCGACCGGCGCGCCGAGCGTGTGCCCGGCTTCGCGAAATGCATCCCATTCGGGGCGGCGGAGGATTTTGTAAATCAACATGGCTTTCCCTTGCCCGAAAACGCGCCGTCCGGTCAAGCGTGGGGCTTGTGCCGCGCGCGTAGGGGCATAGCTTTGTGCCATGTGCGGACGTATGGCCAACACTCTTCCCGTCGATGCGATGGCGCGTCTGTTCAAGGCGGTGCCGGGCAATGACGTGCCCGATGGCGAGCGGTTCAATATCTGCCCGACCCAGAGCCTGCCGGTCTGTATTTCCGGCGAGGGGCAGCGGCAGTTGCGGGCGATGCGTTGGGGCTTCATCCCGCATTGGTACAAGACGCCGACGGATGGGCCTTTGCTGATCAATGCGCGGTCCGAGACAGTGGCGGAGAAACCTGCCTTCCGAGAAGCGATCCGGTCGCGGCGCTGCCTGATCCCGGCGGACGGGTTTTATGAATGGCATCGCGAGGGCGAGGCGAAGCTGCCTTTCTATGTCTCGCGCAAGGACGGCGCGCCGATGGTATTCGGCGGGCTCTGGCAGGACTGGGAGAAGGGCGGCGAGTTGTTGACCACCTGCGCCATCGTGACCTTGCCGGCGGGGCCGACGCTCGCCCCGATCCATCACCGCGAGCCGCTGGTTCTCGAGCAAGCCGATTGGGCAAAATGGCTGGGCGAGGAAGGCCATGGCGCGGCGATCCTGATGCAGCCAAGTCCCGAGGGCATTCTGCAGGCGTGGCGCGTGGGGCAGGAGGTCAATTCGAACCGCGCCTCGGGGCCGGGTTTGCGCGAACCTCTTGCCGATCCCGCTTGAATGGTGCGGCGTGGACCGCTAAGGAGAGGCCAGAGCGCGGGTGTAGCTCAATGGTAGAGCCGCAGCCTTCCAAGCTGAAGACGTGGGTTCGATTCCCATCACCCGCTCCATCCTCCCCAAGATCACAGCGATACGCGTCTTTGAGACAGAAAAAACCGCCCGAGGGACGATCGGGCGGCTTCAGACGTTCGGGATCTGTGGGTGGCGCAGTGTTGCGCTCATTTGGTCAGGATCAGTTTGCCCGCCTTCGTGATGCGCAGCGTATAGACCTGACCGTCCAGCACGATATGGGCGAGGTTTCCCTTGCCGGTCAGCACCTCTGCGTCATGGACGGGCAGGGCGTTGGCAAAGCTTTCATTGATGCTCATCTGCGGCCTCCCTCGATCCGGTCGAGCGTCGCTTCGAGCGCGCTCTGGCCCGGGGGGAAGCCGCTGCACAGCGCCTCGACGATGTCGCGCAGGCTCAGCGGTGGATCAATATCAACATGCGTGTCGGCCCGGTATCGGGGGCCGGGGGAAGAGGGGCGTTTCATCTCCGGTCTCCATCTCGCGAAAGCGGCTCGTCGGGGATCGACTGGCTGATGGAAATAACCTGAGTGAAATGATCGGAATTGTAAAGGCGATTCTTTTACTAAGGAATTGCACAGATCACTCTGCGCCCGCGCAGACATAATTCGGGAACCATCCGGGATCAGTTGGAAGGGCGGATCAGAACCACTGGCCGGGTTCGATGAGGCCCAGATCCATGAGTTGCTGGCTCGACCAGTTGAAGCGTTCGGAATTGACCCAGGTGAAACTGTGCACGTCATAGGTCGACCCGGGATTGAACTTCAGCGCTTTCGCGACCCGGAACGAGGCGGTGGCGCAGGTCAGGTTATGGTGCCACGGGCAGGAATAGGTGTTGTATTCCTCGTCGTTGAACGTGTGATCGGGGCGCAGTTTCAGGCCGGATTTGGCGCGAAACAGGGCGATCCGGTCGATCTTGCGGCGCTGGGCGGGGACATGCTCCTCGAAGCGCCAGCGCAGCCCGCCGAAGAAATCCAGCTGCCGCTCTTTCGGGTGGTCGTGGTTCTCGGGATCGAGCCGGGCGAGCGCGTAATAGCCCGCCTTGTCGAACATCGCGTTCTCGGTATCGACGCCGTTCGGATGCGCCTCCAGATCGCCGGTATAGAGGTCGATCACATAGCTCAGCATCGAGGCGCGGCGTTCTTCGGTATGAAAGCTCAGAACCTCGCCGATCGAGCGGCTCTCGCAGAAGGGGAAGAACAGGTATTCCGCGTTAAAGCAGTAATAGAGCCAGGTGCCCGCGGGCACGGCGGCGACGATCGGGTTGATTGCGAGGGGCGCTGCGTCGCGGCGGTTCAGCTCGAAATCGATGCGGTAGATTTTCGTCGGGCTGTCGGCGGCCAGGTCGTCCGGCAGGTCCATCGCGGCATGCCCCAGAACCAGCAGCACCGGAAACCCGAGGTCGATATGGTGGCGGATCGTGCTCTCCAGCTCGACCCCGTCCTCGGCTAGGATCACGCCGACCGGGCCTTTGGACAGAGCCGCGCTCTGGCGGGTGAGAAAATCGATCAGCGAGGAATATTTCATGCCCGATGCAGCCCTTTCGCGGGGTCTTCGGGCGCAGGATCGGGGAAGGCCCGCATGAAATCAAGCCTTTACGGCCCGCCCCAAGCGCGACCTTGCGGGAAAGGGTGATTTGGCTGTATCAGGCCCGCTGGAAAGACGCGCGAGGATTGGCATGAGCGACGCTCCGAAAAAGCTGCATATCAAAACCTATGGCTGTCAGATGAATGTCTATGACAGTGAGCGCATGGCCGAGGCCATGGGCGCCAAGGGCTATGAGCTGACCGACGATGTGGGCGCAGCGGATATGGTGCTGCTCAACACCTGCCATATCCGCGAGAAGGCGGCCGAGAAGGTCTATTCCGATCTGGGGCGCCTGCGTCCGTTCAAGGAGGCCAAGCCCGACCTGAAGATCGGCGTCGCGGGCTGTGTCGCGCAGGCCGAGGGCGACGAGATCCTGCGGCGCTCGGATCTGGTGGATCTGGTCGTGGGCTCGCAAAGCTATCACAAGCTGCCCGAACTGGTCGCGCGGACCGATAATGGCGCGCGCCCTGTCGAGACCGAGTTCCCGCTGGAAGACAAGTTCGACCATCTGCCCGCGCGGCCCGTGCAGACGCGCCCGACGGCGTTCCTGACGGTGCAGGAGGGCTGCGACAAGTTCTGCGCCTTCTGCGTGGTGCCCTATACGCGCGGGGCGGAGGTTTCACGCCCGGCCGACAAGATCCTGCGCGAGGCGCGGGCGCTGGTCGAGAAAGGCGTACGCGAGATCACGCTGCTGGGCCAGAACGTCAACGCTTATCACGGCGAGGGTGACGGCGGTGACTGGTCGCTCGCGCGGCTTGCCCGGTCGCTCGCCAAGATCGATGGGCTGGAGCGTATCCGCTACACCACCTCGCACCCGAACGACATGGAAGACGATCTGATCGCGGCCCACGGCGATGAACCGAAGCTGATGCCTTATCTGCATCTGCCGGTGCAATCGGGCTCGGACAAGATCCTCAAGGCGATGAACCGCAAGCATACGGCGGAGAGCTATATCCGCCTGATCGAGCGCATCCGCGCCGCGCGCCCCGACATCG
>NZ_DFRG01000206.1:0-23138 GCF_002378135.1 Thioclava sp. UBA3469 | reverse complement strand
CTCGATCAGGTCGAGATCGGATTGGTCGGTGAGATTCTCGCCGGGCGGCAGCGACCACTTCGGCACGTCGTGGAGCTCCTCTCGCACCAGCTGAAGCCGGTCGTCGACCTCGACGCCCTCGCACACCAGCGTGCCGGCCGCAGCGTCGTACCCCATAGCGACGTCGACCAGCAAACGTTCGGGCGCCTCCAGCTGCGCGCGCGTCGCCGCACAGTCAAAGGCGAGGTCGCTCGTGTACGCGAAGAGCTCGAGCATCGTCCACACGCGGTTGCCGTACTTGCCCTTCAGGACCGTCTCGGTCTGCAAGACGTACGACTCCTTGTCGCCGGCGCGCAGCGCGAACAGCGCGCCATAGGCTGCCGCCGGATCGGCCAGCGCCTCGGCCACCGCCGCATCGAAAGCGGCCATGTCCTGACAGCCCTCCCCGATCGTGTGGCGCAGCACCGAGCGATGCGCGAGCAGATCGTAGATCTCGCCGGTCATGCAACTGCGGAACCGCTCGATCCGGCCCGCGCGCAGCGCCACCCATTTCGTATGGGTTCCCGGCAGGCAGATCGTGCCCTCGAACCCGGGATTGCGCAGCAGGAAGCCCGCGATCTGGGTCTCCTCGCCGCGCATCACGTCGGGCGGGCTGTCCTGACGCAGGCCGCAGGCGATATAGACCGGGCGCGCCGCGTGATCCGGCACCCGCACGAGGCGCGGTTGGGCGGCGCAGGGCACCGGCGCATAGGGCGCCTCGGCCCAGCCCTGACGCGAACCGACCATACCGCAGGTCACGACCGGGGCCGCGCCCCAGCCCGCGACGGCGTCTTCCAGCACCGGGCCGAACTCGGCGGGGGTGAGCTTGCCCATCCCCTGCTCGGAACTCCGTCGGTCAAGCACCTCGCGCCCGCGCATCGCCCAGACGCGCAGATGCGTCGTGCCCCAATCGGCGGCGATCCAGTCGGGAGCCGCGTCACTCATAGTCTTTCTCCTTCAATCACGTGAATGCGCTCGGGGAAGGTCCAAGGCAGGGTAAGCCCCTGCCCCATCAGCGCTTGCCCGCTGAGCGTAATCGGTCCGGTCTTGAGCGCGGGTGTCCCACGCGACAACCGGGGCAGATCTTCCGCGGTGATCAGCCGCAACCGGTAGCGCGCCGCGGGGTCGAGCCCGGTCAGCCGCAGCGGGCGCGGCAGGATCTGCGCGGAGGTCGCCGCCTGACCTGCGAAGGCCACGAAACGGCTACCATCCTCGGCCAGCTGCAATTCGGCGATCACAGCCGGGTCGGCGCTGTCGAGCCGCAGGATATCCGCGCGCATCCGCCAGCCGCGATTGTCCTTCCACCAGCGGGTGACGGAGGTCAGCACCTCGATCTCCTCCGCGGTCAATTCGCGCGGGTCCATCTCGAAACCCATATGGCGTTGCGCCGCGACCCAGGCCCGGGTGCGGATGTCGATCACCCGGCCCGAGGTGTGGCAATGGCGCGGGCCGACATGGGAGCCGGTGACGCAAGCAGGCAGAAACAGCGCCGCGTCGTGCTGGATGCGCAGCCGCTCCAGCGCGTCGTTGCTGTCCGAGAGCCAGACGCGGTCGGTGCGCTCGAGAATGCCGAAATCGATCCGCCCGCCGCCTGAGGCGCAGCTTTCGAACTCCACGTCTGGATGGGCCGCGCGCAGCCGGTCGAGCAGATCGTAGAGGCCCCGCGCCTGCGCGGCATCGGGATGCGGCAGCACCCGATTGTGGTCCCATTTGACGTAGGAGATCGCATAGGCCGAGAGCACCGCGTCGATCGCCGCGAAAAGATGATCGCGCACCGCCGGGTTCGCCATGTCGAGCACGCGCTGCTGGCGGCCTTCGATCTGATCCTCCGGCCCCAGCAGCCAGTCGGGATGGGCGCGCGCCAGATCGCTGTCGCGATTGACCATCTCGGGCTCGAACCAGAGGCCGAACTCCATCCCGAGGCTTTGCACATGATCGACCAGCGGCGTCAGCCCGTCGGGATATTTGCGCGGATCGACCGTCCAGTCGCCCAGCGAGGTCGTGTCGTCAACGCGCTTGCCGAACCAGCCATCGTCGAGCACGAAACGCTCTGCGCCCAGCGCGGCGGCGCGTTCGGCGATGGCTTTCAACTCGGCCAGATCATGTTTGAAATAAACCGCCTCCCAGCAGTTGTAATGCACCGGGCGCGCCTTGGCCCAAGGGGCGTATTTGCGCAAATGGCGCTGGAAGGCGACCGCGCAGCCATTGGAGCCCGCCTCCGAGAATGCCGCATACAGCGTCGCGGTCTCAAACCGCGTCGCCGGTTCCGGCTCGGAGCCGCTGGCATGGCCGAACTGGATTTGCCTGCGCCCGTCGGGCAGTTCTTCGGCGACCATCCGATGCCCGCCGGACCAGCCGTAATGAAAGGCGCGGGTCTCGCCTTGGGTCTTCGTGGCCCCGCGCGACGGCAGGATCAACCCGGGGAAATGCTCGTGCCCGGTGCGCCCGGTGTGATTGTCGCGCACCCGCTGACCGGGGCGCCACGGGGTCGGTTCGATCTGGAACTCGCCGATCCAGCGACCCGAGACTTCCAGCATTTCGTCGGCCAGTTGCGGCCCGGGGAAAACCGGGGCGGCGAGCCAATGAAGCGTGATCGGCGCATCGCTCTCCAGTTCTGCTCGGGCCGCGATCAACCCGGTGTCGGCGTCGAGCGCGAAGCTGGCCCTATAGCTCACACCCGACGCCGCATCGCGATAGACCAGCGTGAGCCGATCCTCGCGAAGCTCTTCCGACGCGAAGCGGAAGGCGGGCCGCAGCGGCCGCCCTGCCCCGTCGCGCGCGATCAGACCCGGCTCGCCCGGGAAGCTCTGGCTCGCCTCGGGGCAGATCGAGACCTCGGGCGTGCGGTCGAGCATCCCGCCGGTGACATCCGGCACGCTCGCCGCGGCCAAGCCCGCGAGGTCTTCCCCCTCGGGCAGCGCCGCGCCCCAATAGACGATCTCGGGAAGCCGGTCGTCGTGACCCGCCAGAACGAGGCTCTGGCGGGCGTCTTGCAAATGCCACGTGCGGATCATTTCACCGCCCCGAGCGTCAGCCCTGCGATGAAGTGTTTCTGCATCAGGAAGAACATCGCCACGGGGGGCAGCGCCGCGAGGATCGAGCCTGCCGACACCAGTTGCCACGCCGCGACCCATTGGCCGTTGAGCGATTGCAACCCGGCGGTGATCGGCTGGGTATCCGCCCCCGTGGTCAGCACCGTCGCCCAGAAATAGTCGTTCCAGATGAAGGTGAAGATCAGCACCGACAGCGCCGCGATCGCGGGCCGCACCAAGGGCAGCACGATATGCCAGAAGATCTGCCATTCGCCCACGCCCTCGACCCGGGCGGCCTCTATCAGCTCTTTCGGGAGCGCCTTGATGAAGTTGCGCATGAAGAGCGTGCAGAACCCGGTCTGGAAGGCGACATGGAACAGCGCGAGCCCCGTGATCGTGTCGTAAAGCCCCATCTTCACCGTCAGGTCGCGCACCGGCACCATCAGGATCTGGAAGGGCACGAAGTTCCCCGCCACGAAGATGAAGAAGATCAGCAGGTTGCCTTTGAACTTGTAGACGGCGAGCGCAAAGCCCGTGAGGCAGGACAGTGCGACGGCCCCGATCACCGTCGGGATCGTCA
The DNA here is from genome assembly GCF_002378135.1 of Thioclava sp. UBA3469. Classification (NCBI taxonomy): domain Bacteria; kingdom Pseudomonadati; phylum Pseudomonadota; class Alphaproteobacteria; order Rhodobacterales; family Paracoccaceae; genus Thioclava; species Thioclava sp. UBA3469. The sequence goes on along the minus strand of NZ_DFRG01000206.1, from coordinate 19,508 downwards.
CCTTGAACGAGTTCAGCATGTAGCTTGCAAAGGGCGAGTTCTTGAACACGTCGAGATAGTTCGAAAACGCCAGATAGGACGGTATGCCGAAGTAGTTGCCCTGCGCGAGATCGCTCGACGGGCGGATCGAAGTGACGGCGACGCCCAGAAGCGGCAGCAGCCAGACCACCAGCATCACCGGAAGGGCTATCTGATAGGTCAGCCGGGCGGCGGGGCTCATGGATTGAATGGGTTTGGGAAACATCTCACAGGCCCCTTTCGTCGCGCCACATCTTCCAGATGAAGCCCGAAATGAAGATCATCATGATCGCGAACAGCACCACCGCGATCGCCGCGCCGTAGCCCATGCGATAGCCGTATTCCGAAAGCGCCTGCTCATACATGTAGTAGGACAGCACCCGCGAGGAGCCGAACGGCCCGCCATCGGTCATGATCGAGACGAGATCGAAGCTGCGCAGCGCACCGATCACGGTGACGACGACCGCGATGAAGGTAGCCGGGCGCAACTGCGGCAACACGACATACCAGAGCATCTTGATGCCCTTCGCCCCGTCGAGACGCGCCGCCTCGATCTGGTCGGGCGCGACCGCGTTCAGACCGGTCAGGTAGAGAATCATGCAATAGGCGATCTGCGGCCACAGACCCGCGGCGATGATCCCGTAGGTCACCGTGTTGGGATTGGCGAGGATCGCAATCCCGGTCCCGTCGAGCCATTTCGTCAGCTCGAAGAACAGCCCGAAGCCCGGGGCGTAGAACCACGAGAAGATCAGGCCGACCACGACCTGAGAGATCACGAAGGGGAAGAAGAACAGCGATTTGTAGATCCGGATGCCGCGCACGGTCTGGTTCAGAAACAGCGCGATGAACAGCCCGAACGGGATCGCCAGCATATAGAGCACCAGCCAGATCAGGTTGTTCTTGAGGCTGGTGTAGAAAGCGTCGTCATCGAGCAGCTCGAGATAATTCGACAGCCCGACCCACGTCTTCGCGCTCAGGCCGTCCCATTGGAAGAACGAGATCCACATCGACTCGCCGATCGGGATCAGCACGTAGATCAGGAACATCAGCACGCCGGGGGCGAGAAACAGCCAGGGCGCAAGTTTTCGGTTCAACCGGCGGCGGCGCGGTGCGGGCATGCCGGTCTCCGCGCGCGGCTCGGACATAGCGGGTGAGACGGTCATCGTCGCACTCCTCGGATCTGGAAAAACAGGAAGGGGCGGCGCCCTGTGACAGGCACCGCCCCTCGGGGAGGATCAGTTCTTGTAGACGCGCTGACGCACCTTCTCGAGGCGCTCGAGGATTGCGTCGAGATGGTCAGGATAGGCCATGAATTCCTGGAAGCCTTCCATGCCCGCCTTCGCCATCTGCGCAGGTGCGTCACGGTCGAAGAACTGCGCGATGCCGCCATCGGCCGTGGACAGGATTTTGAAGCCCGCCTGCAGATAGGGATCGTCGCCCACCGAAGAGTTCTTGTTGATCGGCAGCTGACCGAGTTCTTCGTTCATCTTGGTCTGCACATCGGCCTTCGCGACATAGGCGAGGAACTTCTTGGCGTCCGCCTTGTTCTTCGCGCCCGCCGGGATGTGGATCGTATCGGTCGGCGCTTCTTCGGCGCGCGGGATATCCGGGTTGATCGTCGGGAAGTCCATGAAGCCCAGCGTGTCGTTGGTCATCCCGCCATCCTTGAAGGTGGCGACGGCGAAGTTGCCCATGACGTAATTCGCGGCCTTGCCCTGCACGATGTTCGACACCGCATCCTGCCAGTCGATCGCGGCGACGTTTTTCGTGGTGTAGGGCAGAACCTTCTTCCACTCGGCGAACACGGCCTTCACCCGGTCATCGGTCCACGGAACCTCGCCGCTGGTGAGCTTCATGTGGAAGTCGTAGCCGTTGGTGCGCAGGTCGAGATAGTCGAAGATCCCGGCCGCCGGCCACAGCGCCTTGGTGCCGGTGGTCAGGCAGTCGACGCCCATTTCCTGGAACTTCTTGCAGTTCGAGATGAACTCGTCCCAGGTCTTGGGCACCTCCACCCCGGCTTTCTTGTACACGTCTTTGTTATAGTAGATGCCCCACTGGTAGTAGGTATAGGGCACGCCCCATTGCTTGCCGTCGATGGTCATCGACTTGAGCGCGGAGCCGAGGCTGTCCTTGAGCCCGTTCTCCTCCCAGACATCGGACACATCGGTGAACTGCCCGGCATTGACGAAGGGCGCCATGCGGTTGCCCGCATACCAGTTCGCCAGATCGGGGCTGTCAGCGGTCAGGAAGTTGCGGATCGCGGTCTTGTAGCCCTCGTGATCGAAGGTGTTCACCTCGACCTTCACATCCGGATTTTCGGCCTCGAAGCCTTTCACGAGCTGTTCGAACGCGGCTTTCGGGGCCGGATCGGACGCATCGGTGAACAGCTTGAGCACGCGCTGCTCGGCCATCGCCGGAATAGCGATAGAGCCCATCAGCGCCACGAGCGCGGTGGTTTTCAGGATATTCATTCGGTTCTCCTCCCGTTTCAGTAGCCCACGGATCAATGATTTTAGTTCCAAATATTGAAACCGTGTTTTACATATTGAAATGCTGCCGCGAATCTCTCATCCTGTCAACAGCCCTGAGGAGGAGCCCATGAACGACGCCACGCCCAAGCCGGAGAAATCGGACGGCACGGTTGGACGCACGCTGGCCGTGCTCGACCGCGTTGCCGAATTCGGCCGCCCCGTGCGTTTCGCCGAGTTGCTGCCGGTCTGCGATCTGCCCAAGGCGACCCTGTATCGCTTCGTGCAGACGCTCACGAACCAGGGCATGCTCGCCTTCGACGAGGATCGTCAGACCTATCGGCCGGGTTTGCGCCTCGTGCGCCTTGCTCATGCCGCCTGGGCGCAAAGTTCGCTTGCGCCGATCGCAGCGCCCTACCTCGACCAACTGTCGAAGGAGACCGGTCAGACGCTGCACCTCGCGCAGCTCGATCAGGGCATGGTGCTCTATGTCGACAAGCGCAACGCCTCGCGCCCGGTCGAGATGTTCTCGCAATCGGGCAAGGTCGGTCCGGCCTATTGCACGGGCGTGGGCAAGGCGATGCTCGCCTATCTGCCGGAGGACGCGCTGCAGAATGCGCTGACGCGGCAGAGCTTTCATCGTTTCACGGAACACACCCTGACCGACGCGACGAGCCTGCGCGCCGAGCTGGAGAACATCCGCAAACGCGGTTTTGCCTGGGACGACGAGGAGCACGAGCCCGGCATCCGCTGCATCGCCGCTCCGATCCTGTCGCCGCAGGGCCGGGTTCTGGGCGCGCTCTCGATCACCTCGGGCCAGCCCGACGGTCAAAAACAACTCGAAACCTATGCCCCGCTGATCCTCGAGACAGCGGAGAAGATCGCGAAAGCGGCCAGTGACTGGCGCTTTCCGGAACAGAAACGCGCCGACTGAACCCCGGCGCGTAAAAACAGGGAGGAGACCCCGTGAGCGGAGTCGCATTGGAGAAGATCGTCAAGAGATTTGGCGATGCGGAGGTGATCCACGGCGTCGATCTGACGGTCGACCCGGGGGAATTCTGTGTCTTCGTCGGGCCGTCCGGCTGTGGCAAGTCGACGCTTTTGCGGATGATCGCGGGGTTGGAGGAGACCTCGGACGGCGCAATCCGCATCGGCGGGCGCGAAGTCACGAGGGCCGAACCCGCCGAGCGCGGCATCGCGATGGTGTTTCAGACCTACGCGCTCTACCCGCATATGACGGTAGGCGAGAATATGGGCTTCGGGCTGAAGATGAACGGCCATCCGAAGGCCCAGATCAGCGACAAGGTGCAGGAAGCCGCACGGATCCTGAAGCTCGAGCCGCTTCTGGACCGCAAGCCTGCCGCACTCTCGGGCGGTCAGCGCCAGCGTGTGGCCATCGGTCGCGCGATCACCCGCGGCCCGGAAGTCTTCCTCTTCGACGAACCGCTCTCGAACCTCGATGCCGAATTGCGCGTCGAGATGCGCGCCGAGATCGCGCGACTTCACCGCGAGATCGGGGCGACGATGATCTACGTTACCCACGATCAGGTCGAGGCGATGACGATGGCCGACAAGATCGTCGTGCTGCGCGCGGGCAATATCGAACAGGTCGGAAGCCCGATGGAGCTTTACGACGACCCCGACAATCGCTTCGTTGCGGGCTTCATGGGCTCGCCTTCGATGAACTTCCTTGCAGCGAGCGTAGTGGAGGGTCAGCTTGACGTGCCCGCTTTGGGGCAACGCGTCGACAGTCCCGTCGCCTTGCCCGCGGACGGCACGAAGCTGGAAATCGGCATTCGCCCCAACGCGCTGCGCCTGAGCGGCGCGGACGGCAATTTCACCATCGAGATGGCCGAGAACCTTGGCGGCGTCAGCTATGCGCATCTCGACGCAGCCTCCGGCGAGCGGGTGGTGGTGGAGACCGATCAGCGCCTCCACGGTGCGGTTGACGGCAAGACCGGGCTCAGCTTCGATCCGGCCTCGGTCTATGTGTTCGACACCAGCACGGGCGCACGGGTGCGCGGATGAGCCTTGCTATCGGCCTCGTGGGGCTGGGAGCGATCGCCCGCGCCCAGCACCTTCCCGCGATTGCGGATACCGATGGCGTGCATCTCGCCGCCATCGCGAGCCGCAATGCCACCCTGCCCGACCTGCCGAGCTATCCCGACCTGCGCGCGATGCTGGACGCCGAGCCCGAGATCGGCGCCGTCTCACTCTGCACGCCCCCGCAGGGACGGTTCGATCAGGCAATGGCGGTGCTGCGCGCGGGTCGTCACCTGATGCTTGAAAAGCCGCCCGGCATGACGCTGAGCGAGGTCGAGGCGCTGCGCGAGACCGCAGCCAAGGCGGGGCTCACGATCTTCGCCACCTGGCATTCGCGCGAGGCCGCAGCCGTGGACGCGGCGCGTCAATGGCTCGCCGGGCGCGAGATTTCCGACATCCGGATCGACTGGCGCGAGGATGTACGCAAGTGGCATCCCGGGCAGGAGTGGATCTGGCAGCCGGGCGGGCTCGGGGTCTTCGATCCCGGCATCAACGCGCTCTCGATCCTGACCCGCATCCTGCGCCAGCCGGTGCGGCTGACAGCGGCGGCGCTGAGCATCCCGCAAGGCCGCCAGACTCCGATCGCCGCCGATCTTGAGATGTGCGCGGGCGACACCCCGATCACCGCCGCCTTCGACTGGCGGGAAACCGGCGACGAGCTGTGGCGCATCACCCTTCAGACCGAACACGGCACGGCCATGCTCGACAAGGGCGGCGCGGAGTTCAGCGTCGATGGCGAGGTGATCGCCACGGGCGAGAACCGCGAATACGCCAACCTATACGCCCGGATGCGCGATCTGGTGCGCGCCGGCCAAAGCGATCTCGACCTCGCGCCGATGCGCCTCGTCGCAGACGCCTTCATCAACGCACGTTTCGCGATCACCGATCCTTTCGACGCCTGATCGCGCCAACCAAACCTGAGGACCGTCATGAAAATTACCGCCATCGAAACCTTCATCGTGCCGCCGCGCTGGTGTTTCGTGAAAATCTCCACCGACGAGGGCATCTCCGGCTGGGGCGAGCCGGTGCTGGAGGGCCGTGCGGCCTCCGTCGCGGCCTGCGTCGAGGAACTCTCGGATTACCTGATCGGCAAGGATCCCGGCCATATTCAGGACCACTGGACGGTGATGTACCGCGGCGGCTTCTATCGCGGCGGCGGCATCCACATGTCGGCCATCGCCGGGCTCGATCAGGCGCTGTGGGACATCAAGGGCAAGGCGCTAGGCGTGCCGGTCCATTCGCTTCTGGGCGGCCAGCAACGCGACCGCATCCGGGTCTATAGCTGGATCGGCGGCGACCGGCCCGGCGACACGGCGCGGATGGCGCGCGAGTGCGGCGACCGGGGCTTCACTGCGGTGAAGATGAACGGCACCGAGGAACTGCAATTCATCGACTCCCACGCCAAGATCGACGCCGTGCTGGAACGCGTGCAGGCGATCCGCGAGGAGATGGGCCCCGATTTCGGCATCGGCGTCGATTTCCACGGCCGTGTCCATCGTCCGATGGCCAAGCAGCTCGCGAAAGAACTCGAGCCCTTCAACCTGATGTTCATCGAGGAGCCGGTGCTGAGCGAGAATGCCGAGGCGCTGCGCGAGATCGCGAACCATTGCTCCACCCCGATCGCTTTGGGCGAGCGGCTCTATACCCGCTGGGATTTCAAATCGATCCTGCAGGGCGGTTACGTCGATATCGTCCAGCCCGACCCCTCGCATTCCGGCGGTATCACCGAGACCTACCGGATCGCCGCGATGGCCGAAGCGCATGACGTGGCGCTGGCGCTGCATTGCCCGCTGGGGCCGATCGCGCTGGCGGCGAACCTGCAGCTCGATGCTGTCTGCTACAACGCCTTCATTCAGGAGCAGTCGCTGGGCATCCATTACAACAAGGGCTCGGACCTGCTCGATTATCTGAGCAATCCGTCGGTCTTCGAATATGACGACGGCTTCGTCGCGATCCCGCAGGGCCCCGGCCTCGGCGTCGAGGTCAACGAAGAGAAAGTCCGTCAGGCGGCCTCTGAAGGTCACCGCTGGCGCAACCCGATCTGGCGCCATGCCGATGGCAGCTTCGCGGAGTGGTAATCATGAGAGAGATCAGCAAACTGAACGAAGGCTGGAGTTTCGCGGAAGGCTTCGACGCGGCGAAGGTCGCGGAGCCGCTGCAGGGCGAGACGGTCACCCTGCCCCATAACGCCGCTGACCTGCCGATGAGCTATTTCGACGAAGCCGCGTTCCAGCGCCCCTTCACTTATCAGCGCGAGATCGCGTGGGACGATGCGTGGGCGGGCAAGCTGGTGAGGCTGCGGTTCGACGGGGCGATGGCCGACGCGGTGGTCTATGTGAACGGCTCGGAAGTGCTGCGCCACCGCGATGGCTACACGCCTTTCACCGTCGATCTGACGGACCGGTTCGAGGACGGCAAGGCGCTGGTGACGGTGCATATCGACGGGTCGGAAAACCCCGAGATCCCGCCCTTCGGTGGCCGCATCGACTACCTCACCTATGCCGGGATCTATCGCGACGCATGGCTCGAGGTGCTGCCCGAAGCCCATATCGCAAGCGTGAAGATCGAGACGCCCGACGTGCTGGCCGAGACCAAGCGCGTTCTGGTCAAGCTCGACGCGCCGGGTACGGTGGAAGCGGTTCTGTCGGACGCCGACGGCCACGAGATCGCGCGCGGCGAGGGCACCGGAGAGATCACCTTCGAGGGCCTCAGCGGCATCACGCTCTGGTCGGTCGAGACGCCTGCGCTCTACACGCTGACGCTGACCCTGATCGAGAGCGGCGACCGCGTCACCCAGCGGTTCGGTTTCCGTCATGCGGAGTTCACGCCCGAGGGCTTTTTCCTCAACGGCAAACGCGTGGTCCTGCGCGGCCTCAACCGGCACCAGAGCTTCCCCTATTCGGGCTATGCCCAGGGCAAGCGCAGCCAAGAGCGCGACGCGGAAATCCTGCGCTACGATCTGGGCTGCAACATCGCGCGCACCTCGCATTACCCGCAAAGCCCCTATTTCCTCGACCGCTGTGACGAGATCGGCCTCATGGTCTTCGAGGAAATTCCCGGCTGGCAGCATATCGGCGGCGATGTCTGGCAGGATGAATCGGTGCGCAATGTCGAGCGGATGATCCGGCGCGACTGGAACCACCCCTCGATCATCATCTGGGGCGTGCGGATCAACGAGAGCCCTGATGCGGAGGCGTTCTACAAGCGCACCAACACTCTGGCGCATGAGCTGGATGCGACGCGCCCCACCGGCGGCGTGCGCTGCATCACCGACAGCCAACTGCTCGAAGACGTCTACACGATGAACGATTTCATCCTTGGCGATTTCGAACTGCCTTTCTCGAACCGCCCGCGTACGAGCTTGCGCGACCAGCAGGAGGTGACGGGGCTGCCCAAGCGCGTGCCCTATCTGGTGACCGAATATAACGGGCACATGTATCCGACCAAGTCGGGCGACCCCGAGCATCGCCAGCACGAGCATGTGCTGCGCCATCTCGACGTGCTCAACGCCGCCCACGACCCCGATGCCGGGCTCGCGGGCTGCATCGGCTGGTGCATGTTCGACTACAACACGCACAAGGATTTCGGCGCGGGCGACCGAATCTGCCATCACGGCGTGATGTCGATCTTCCGCGAGCCGAAATTCGCAGCCTACGCCTATGCCAGCCAGCGCGATCCCGACGAGGCGATCGTGATGGAGCCGGTCACCGTCTGGTCGCGCGGCGAGCGCAATATCGGCGGGGTGATCCCGTTGATCGTGCTGACGAACTGCGACGAGGTGGAGCTGTCCTACGCCGATGTGGTCAAACGCGTCGGGCCTGATCGCACCCGCTTCCCGCATCTGCCGCACGCGCCAGTTATCATCGATTACGACCATTTCACCCCCGACGAGGTGACCGCTTGGGGAGAGAGCTGGCATGCGGGCCGCCTGCGCGGCTATCGCAACGGCGAGTTGGTGATCGAGCGCGACTTCCCCGCCGATGCGATGTTCGACCGGCTCGAAGTGGCGCCCGATGTCACGAAGGCCGAGGCCGATCCGAGCGAGGAAATCCGCGTGATGATCCGCGCCCGCGATCAGGCAGGCAACAAGCTGCATTTCCTCAACGAGCCCGTTCACCTCTCGGTCGAGGGGCCGGCACGTCTGATCGGCTCCGACTGTCCGGTGCTCGCCGACGGTGCGACCGGTTGCTGGATCCGCCTGACCGGCGAACGCGGCACGATCAAGGTGACCGCGCGGCTTCGTGAGACGGTCGAGACAATCGAGATCGCGGTGGAATAAGCGGCAAAGGCAACGACGCTCTATCAAGGCCATGGGGCAACCCGTTCGCGACATGACATGTCGCTGAACGGGCGCCCGCTTTGGCCGGTTCGAACCCGTCGGGGGCGCATGACGCCAGCACTCGGATTCCGCTGACAAAATGCCAATGCATAGTTTTACATTATATGTCTTATTACAATTTCCAAATTTTTATTTATCGCACTGCCTGCTATGAGCATCGGGCAAGGTAGGGACCCACGTGCCGTAGCCCCTATTCGGACAAGCTGCGGCATGTCAGACTTTAACCGGTCTCCCCGATCAACCCCGTGCTCAGCAGGAGGAAGCACAGATGGACGGAAATGACGTGAACACGGGCGGCAAGTGCCCGGTGATGCATGGCGGCAATACCGAGCTTGGCTCGAACGTGATGAACTGGTGGCCGCAGGCGCTCAATCTCGACATCCTGCACCAGCATGACACCAAGACGGACCCGCTGGGGCGCAGCTTCGACTATGCCGAAGAGGTCGAGAAGCTCGACTACGATGCGCTGAAAGCCGATCTGCACGCGCTGCTGACCGAAAGTCAGGAGTGGTGGCCGGCTGACTGGGGCCATTACGGCGGTCTGATGATCCGCCTCGCCTGGCACTCGGCGGGCTCCTACCGTCTCGCGGATGGGCGCGGCGGCGCGGGCACCGGCAATATCCGCTTCGCCCCGCTCAACTCGTGGCCCGACAATGCGAGCCTCGACAAGGCCCGTCGCCTGCTCTGGCCGCTCAAGAAGAAATATGGCAACCGGCTCAGCTGGGCGGACCTGATCATCCTCGCCGGCACCGTCGCCTATGAAAGCATGGGTCTGAAGACCTTCGGCTTCGCCTTTGGCCGCGAGGACATCTGGCATCCCGAGAAGGACACCTATTGGGGCGCCGAGAAGGAATGGCTCGCGCCGTCGGACGAGCGCTATGCCAATGTCGACAAGCCCGACACGATGGAAAACCCGCTTGCCGCGGTGCAGATGGGCCTGATCTACGTGAACCCCGAGGGCGTCAACGGCCAGCCCGACCCGATGAAGACAGCAGCGCAGGTCCGTGAGACCTTCGCGCGCATGGCGATGAATGACGAGGAAACCGCCGCGCTGACCGCAGGCGGCCACACCGTCGGCAAATGCCACGGCAATGGCGACGCGTCGGCGCTCGGCGCGGAGCCTGAAGCGGCCGATGTCGAGCAGCAGGGTCTCGGCTGGTTCAACCCGAACCTGAAGGGGCAAGCGAGCAACTCGATCACCGGCGGGCCGGAAGGTGCCTGGACGACGAACCCGCTCGAATTCGACATGGGCTATTTCGAGATGCTCTTCGGCCATGAATGGGAAGTCACCCAGAGCCCCGCTGGCGCGAAACAGTGGAAGCCGGTGGACATCGCTGAAGCCGACATGCCGCTCGACACTTCGGATCCGAGCCAGCGCCGGATGCCGATGATGACCGATGCCGACATGGCGATGAAGGTCGACCCGATCTACAACGAGATTTGCCAGAAATTCATGGCCGACCCGGAGTATTTCAAGGAGACCTTCGCCCGTGCCTGGTTCAAGCTGACCCACCGCGATATGGGCCCGAAGGTCCGCTACAAGGGCCCGTGGGTACCCTCGGAAGATCTGGTCTGGCAAGACCCGGTCCCCGCCGGTTCGACCGATTGGGACGTGGACGCTGTGAAGGCGAAGATCGCGGCCTCGGACCTGCCGGTGGCCGAGCTGGTCTCGACCGCCTGGGACAGCGCGCGCACCTATCGCGGCTCGGACATGCGCGGCGGCGCCAATGGCGCGCGTATCCGTCTGGCCCCGCAGAAGGACTGGGAGGGCAACGAGCCCGCCCGTCTGCAAAAGGTGCTCTCGGTGCTCGAACCAATCGCGTCGGAAGCCGGTGCCTCGGTGGCCGACGTGATCGTGCTCGCGGGCAATGTCGGCATCGAGAAGGCGATCAAGGCCGCCGGTCATGACGCAACGGTGCCCTTCGCGCCGGGTCGTGGCGACGCAACCGACGAGATGACCGATGCCGACAGCTTCGACGTGCTCGAACCGCTTGCCGACGGGTTCCGCAACTGGCTCAAGAAGGACTACATCGTCTCGCCCGAGGAGATGCTTCTGGATCGTGCCCAGCTGATGGGGCTAACCGCGCATGAAATGACCGTCCTGATCGGCGGCATGCGGGCGATCGGCACCAATCATGGCGGCACCAAGCACGGCGTCTTCACCGACCGCGAAGGCCAGCTGACGACCGACTTCTTCGTCAACCTGACCGATATGGGCTATAGCTGGCATCCGGTGGGCGACGGCGCCTACGAGATCCGCGACCGCAAGACCGGCGCGGTTAAGTGGACCGCGACCCGCGTCGATCTGGTCTTCGGCTCGAACGCGATCCTGCGCGCCTATGCCGAGGTCTATGCTCAGGACGATGCGAACGAGAAGTTCGTGGAGGACTTCGTAGCCGCCTGGACCAAGGTGATGAACGCTGATCGCTTCGATCTGGCCTGATCGCCGTTTTCAAAGCCTAATGCGCCCCTCGCAGGATGACCTGCGGGGGGCGTTTTCGTTTGGGGGATCAGCGGGACTCCGGTCCCAGCTCAGACCGACGCCCGGGGCGACCAGCCCCGGGCAGCGCCCGACCTCCCCCGGGAGGGCGCTTTTGCAGCGGCACCGCGCGCTCAACACTTGGTCGGATGTGGCCCGATAAAGCGAAGACCACCAATCTCGTGACAGCCCCCACCCGAGGTCGGGCGCGGCCCTTATCTCAAATTTGCTCGCGCTGTCCGGGCCGCTGATGTGGCTCAACCCGGCGGGGCACCGTTCCGCCTTACAGCGCCGCCGTCGTCACATAGCGCAGCGCGCGGGCCACCTGTTCGGGCGTGCGCGCGACCGCATTGGCCGCGGCATCGACTTCCTTGAGCGCGTGATCGTGCTCGGGCGGCTGAAGCACGATGATCGGCTTACCGAGCGCCGCCGCATAGCCCGCATCGAAGGCCGCGTTCCACTGCTTGTATTTCTCGCCGAAACACACGACGAGCACGTCGCAGCGCTCGATCCCGGTGCGGATACGGATCGCGTTGAGCGACGCGCCCTTGCGGTCATGCCAGAACTTGTCCTCTTCCGCGCCGAATATCTCGACCCCACAATCATCCGAGGCCCCGTGATCGGTCACAGGACCGGACCATTCGATCTCGAGCCCTTCGCAGGCCGATTTCACAGCCTCGCGCCAATCGGTGTGAATTTCGCCGGCCAGATAGACATTCAGTTTCATCGCATCCTCTTTTCGCTGTCGCGTGGGCCCCGCTTCGGGCCGCTTCGCTTTTCCGGCGCGATCCTTGAGGATCGGGACCAGCTTGGCAACCTCTCCGGTCGTCCGCCCCCTCCGATCCGCTCCCCATGCGCTTGATCCGCCAGCAGGCATAGCGACATGTCATTGACGCCGGTCAGTGCGCGAATTCGATCACCTGATTTGCTGGGAAGTGTTCGAAATCCTGGGAGGAGGAGAAAGCAATGAACGGTGTGGTGATTTCAAGCATGGCAGCGCTCCTGCTGCTGACAACAAGCGCTCTGGCGCAGGAGGATGCCGGTCGCGAGGAATACATGGTCGCCTGCGCTGGATGTCATGGCGAGTCAGCGAAGGGGAATGGCCCGCTGGCAGGGCTGCTGGATATTCAGACACCCGACCTCACGAGCCTTGCGGCGAAGAAGGGCAACGGCGAATTCCCGTTCGACTACGCGCTTCGGATGATAGATGGGCGAAACGAGATGCGGGCGCATGGCAGCAAGATGCCGGTCTGGGGGGACCGTTACGCGGCCTCGGCGACCAGCGAGCGCGGAGAAACGGCGGACATGGTGGCCCGGGGGCGCATCCTGTCTCTCATCTATTATCTGGCCTCGATACAGCAGTAGCGCCCCGGCGCAGATGGTGTTGGGCCTCGGCATCTGTGCCGGCAGTTTGATCGGCGGGCGCGCGGCGGACCGCTACCGCTTTGGCGCGATGAAGATGGCGGCCTTCAAACTCGCCAACGCCCTCGGCGCGGCGACGGGCGGGCGTAAGGAGCTGATGATCATCGACGGCGCCGATAACGTCGACCTCTACGGCCAGACGGACATCATTCCCGTCGGCAAGCTGCAGAGCGTCTTCGAAGGCCATCTGGCCTGATCACACGAGGCAGGAAGCCGGGCCTAGCGTCCGGCTTCTTGATGTCCGCGGTCATGCCAGACGAAACACACGATGTGGCTTAGTCCTCATCAATCGGCCGAACAGCATGGAGCGCGCGACCCTTCGGATGGAAATCCTTCCTCGGCAGGATGAACATGTCGCAGCTTCTCGGGGTTTCGGACAATCCATATTGCTTTGATCTTGCCGGAATGAACCGCGAAGGCCGTGGTTTGCAGGACGCCATTTTCCCGCACCACATATCCTGTTGCTCCGTTGATCAACTGCTGTCTCGGCACAGGCCCATTCGTCAGCTTACCCTTCCGGGCCAAGCCTTCGAAGAAGCGCGCGGCGTTCCGGCTCCCTCTCAGCACGTTGATCGCCGCCGGAACCTTGCCGCCACCATCCGTATGCACCTCGATATCTTCAGCGAAGACTTCCAGCAGCCGATCCATGTCGCCCTCGCGGCTCGCAGCCCAGAATGCCGCGACAAGCGGGTGGGTCTCCTCCGCCCGTTCCGGCGTGCTCTGATCGGCACCGGCAAGCTTGCGTCTTGCCCGCGAGACCAGCTGCCGACAATTTGCGGAAGACTGGCCGACGACCGCCGAGATTTCGTCGAAACTGTAATCGAACCCGTCGCGAAGAATGAACGCCGCGCGCATCTCGGGCGATAGTCGATCGAGCGTGAGCAGGAGTGCGATCCCTACATCTTCGGTCAGGATCCAATCGCTTTCGGCATCCGCCGCATGGTCGGTGACAATCGGCTCCGGCAACCACGCCCCCACATAGGTTTCCCGCCTCTTCTGCGCCGATCGCAGATGGTCGAGGCAAAGGCGCGTGACGACGGTCGACAACCATTGCGCCGGACGTTCGATGCCGGAGAGCCCGACGGTTTGCAGTTTCAGCGCCGCGTCCTGAAGGATGTCTTCCGTCTCCGAGACTGACCCGGTCATTCGATAAGCGAGCCCCGCCAAGCGGCGGCGCTCCCTTTCGAAAACCTGCTGTGTCTCAGGCAACGGCATGATCGCGCTCTGTGATCTTGTGGGTAGACCGGAACCCGATCGCGAAACGGTTCCACGCGTTAATCAACGTAACAGCGAAAGTCAGGTCCACGCATTCGCGCTCCGTGAAAACATTTCGGAGACGCTGGAAGACCTCCTCCGAGGCGCCCTGTTGCTCTATCCTTGTCAGGGCTTCGGCCCAATCGAGTGCGGCGCATTCGCGTTCGTCAAACGCAGGGCTTTCCCGCCAGGCCGCCAGCACATCGAGCTTTTGCTGCGACACACCCGCCTCCCGCGCTGCAGGCGCATGCATATCGAGGCAATAAGCGCATCCGTTGATTTGCGACACGCGCATCTTGATAAGCTCCCGCAGCATGAGCGAGATCGAAAGCTCCTTCGTCGCGTCCTCGGCTGCCCTCATGGCCTTCATCGTCTCGGGGGCTGCTTCGTAGTAGTTCATTCGGGGCGTCATCGGCATCTCCTTTGGTTATATACCAGAAGACGAGACAGCCCCCCACTTTGTGACAGGCGGAAAGAAAATCTCTCTGTTCAGGTCGCCGGGTCTGGAGCCTAAGGGGACCTACGCCTTTTCGCCAAAGCCATGCGCCGGAAAGGACGAACTCGGTCGAAGCTTTGGTCGCGCGGGGCATTTTAACGTAGATGCAATTCGCGGCGGCTTGTTCGGGACAGCACCCGCGAATTTCAAACGTCGCGCTGCACGTCTTCAAGCACCTCGGCCAGCACCGACACGGCCAGCAGCCGCGGATCGCGCGCAGATTGGATCAGCCCGATCGGCCCATGAACCCGCGCGCGCGTCGCCGCGTCGATACCGCGGGCCTGCAAGCCCTCCTGCCGCCGATTTTGCGTGCGCACGCTGCCTTGTGCCCCAATGTAGAACGCAGGGGTTGCGAGCGCCGCCTCGAGAATATCCAGCTCCCAATCGTGGTCGTGAAACAGAAGGATCACCGCCGTGCGCGCGTCGATTGCAACGTCCGAAGGGATCGCGCTTCGGCCCAACCTGCGCACCGTGCAGCCTGCACCTTCAGCATTGGCGAAAGTGGCGTCTTCGGGCGTGAGCAGAAGATGCGGCGCGCCGGTGGCCCGCACCAGATCGGCGAAGAACACCGCCTCGGCGCCGGCACCGAAGATCACGAAGCGCGGCTCGGGGCGAAAGGCGATACGCAACTCTCCCGGCTCGTCGGACGCCTCGCCTTCCTGCATCAAACGCAAGCCCCCCGAGGCGCTCACTCCCAAGGCCGCCTCCGCGCGGCGCGCCCGCCTTGCCGCAAGCTCGCTAAGCAAGGAACGGTCCGGCGCGGGGATCACCGTGACCTCGAGCGCGCCGCCGCAGGGCAGCTTCAGATCGAAAAAGGGCGAACCGGCCCCATAGCGCAGCTTGCGCACCTGCCCGTCGGCCAGCGCCGCGCGCGCATGTTCGACCACATCTTCTTCGATACAACCTGAGCTGAGCGCTCCGAAGCGCCGACCATCCGGCAAGATCGCCATCGCGGTGCCGACATTGCGATAGGCCGGACCTTCGATGGCAGAGATCACCGCGATCGCGCCGGGTACGTCGGACCTTGCCAGTTCGAACCACGGATCTTGCGCGGCGGGATGGGTCACGGCTGGCCCCTCAATCGTTCGACCCAGCCAGCGCGCGATGCGCGACCTCGACGAAGAACTGCACGCCCAGCGGCAGGATCGCATCGTTGAAATCGTAATGTGGGCTATGCAGGTTGCGCCCGCCCTCGGCCGATCCATTGCCGATCCAGCCGTAAGCGCCGGGCACCTTCTCCAGCAGGAAGGCGAAATCCTCGCTCGCCATGCTGGGTGCGTAATCGACCTGCACCGCGTCGCGTCCCACGATGGCCTCGGCGGCGCGGCGGGCGGTTTCGGCGGCCTCGGGGTCGTTGATCGTGGCCGGGTAGCGACGCTGATAGATCAGCTCGGCCTTGGCATGAAACGCTTCGGCGATCATTTCGGCGCGGCGCGTCATCTCGGCCTGAACGAAATCGCGCGTCGCGGGGCGCAGGGTGCGCACGGTGCCGTGCAGGGTCACTTCGTCGGGGATCACATTGAGCGTGTGGCCCGCATGGATCTGCGTGACCGAGATCACCGTCGCATCGGTCGGATCCACCGCGCGGCTGACGATGGTTTGCCAGGCCATCTGCAGCTGAGCCGCCAGCGTGATCGGGTCGATCCCCTCATGCGGCATCGCGCCATGCGAGCCCTTGCCCTTCACCTTGAGTTCGAACGTGTCGAATGCGGCCATGACGGGGCCCGCGCGCATCGCGATCTTGCCCGCCTCGAGCCCCGGCCAGTTATGCAGCGCAAAGGTGCTGTCGAGCGGGAACTGGTCGAGCAACCCATCCTCGATCATCACCCGCGCGCCGCCTTCGTTTTCCTCGGCGGGCTGGAAGATGAACACGACCGTGCCCGGCCCCGGCGGATCCGCTGCCATTGCCTGCGCGGCGCCTAGAAGCATCGTGGTGTGACCGTCATGGCCGCAGGCATGCATCTTGCCGGGGATCTCGGAGGCATAGCTTGCTCCGGTCAGTTCGGAGATCGGCAGCGCATCGATATCGGCGCGCAGGCCGACGGTCGGCCCCTCGCCATTTCGCAGAACGCCGATCACCCCGGTCCCGGCCAGCCCCTCGTGGGCCTCAAGCCCGAACCTGCGCAACTCTGCCGCGATGAAGGCGGCGGTCTCGTGTTCCTCGAAGGCCAGTTCGGGGCGGCGATGCAGCGCGTGCCGCCATTCGACCAACTGGTCTTCCATCGCCTTGATCGCCGGGGTGATGTTCATCGCGCGTCCTTTCAACCAAAGAGCCAGCAGATCCCAAGCCCGAGGCCAAGACCGACCAGAAGCCACGCCACGCGATCGATCAGCGGGATATGTCCAGCCGCCGCAGTGGCCACCGCGCCCGTCGGGGCGGCGCCTTCGCTTGACGGAGCGGTCTCTTCCGCCTCGCCGGTCACGACCCGCGAGAAGGCATTGAAGAAATCCTCGGCATTCTTGCGCGCCACGCCCTGAATCAATCGCCCGCCGACTGCGGCCAGTTTACCGCCAACCTCGACATCGGCGACATAGGACAAACGCGTGCCCTCGCCTTCGGGCGCGAGCTTGATTTCCGCGCCGCCCTTGGCGAAGCCCGCAGGTCCGCCCTGCCCGCGCCCGGTGATCCGGTAGGACACGGGCGGCACCAGATCGCTCAGCTCCACCTTGCCGCGAAAGCTGGCCGAGACGGGGCCGACCCGTGCCACGACCGTGGCGGTGTATTCGGCCTCGCCCGTCTGCTCCATCGCCTCGCAGCCCGGGATCGCGCGGCGCAGCACCTCGGGGTCGTTGAGCCCACGCCAGACCGTTTCGGGATCGGCCGGGATCAGGTGATCGCCTTCGAACCGCATCACCCGGCCTCCGCATGGATCGCGTTATAGGCACGGTAGAGCGCCTGCGTGCCCTCTTCGCCGAAGCCGTCATCCACCAGCTTGCCATAGAGGCTGCGCGCCAGCGACAGGCCCGGCAGATCGAGGCCCAGTCTTTCGGCTTCGCTCAGCGCGATGGACATGTCCTTGACGAAATGATGGACGAAGAAGCCGGGCGCGAAATCCTCGTCCACCATCTTCGGCCCAAGCCCGTTGAGCAGGAAGCTCGACGCGGCCCCGGTTCCGATGACTTTGAGAACCTGCATCGGATCCAGACCGGCGGCGCGTGCGTAGCTGATGCTTTCCGCGACCGCGAGCATGGTCGAGGCGATAGCGATCTGGTTGGCCATCTTGGTGTGCTGCCCAGCGCCCGCCTTGCCCATCAGCGCGATATTCCCGCCCATCAGCTCCAGCACCGGCAGGACCCGCTCGAACGCCCGCGCATCGCCGCCCAGCATGATCGCGAGCTTGCCCGCCTTCGCGCCGACATCGCCGCCGGAGACCGGGGCGTCGAGCGCAGAGAGGCCGCGCGCGAGAGCCGCCTGCGCGATCTTTCCGGCCAGGGCGGGGCTCGAGGTGGTCATGTCGATCAGCACCGAGCCCGGGCGCGCCTTGCCGATGATCCCCTCCTCACCGAGGTAGACCTGTTCGACATCGGCGGGGTAGCCCACGATGGTGATCGTGATATCGCTGGCCTCGGCCACGGCGCCCGGGCTGTCACACCACGTCGCCCCCTTCGCGACGAGGGCGTCGCCCTTGGCGCGGGTGCGGTTGTAGATGTTGAGCGGATGCCCCGCGGCGAGGATATGCCCCGCCATGTGCTGGCCCATGATTCCGAGTCCGATGAAGCCGACGCTGAGTTTCTCTTCTGTCACGGCTGGGTCCTTTTCGTTGAGCTGGGCGCGGCCTCCCGCAGGAGCGCGCGAATGGATTGGGGGGTCAGCGGAAGACGCTCGATCGTCACGCCGCGCGGCGCGAGCGCATCGCTCACCGCGTTGGCGAGCACGCCGATCGCGCCCATCACGCCGCCTTCGGCCATGCCCTTGATCCCCGCGGGGGTGCGGCGGTTCGGCGTGTTGTGATGCAGGATTTCGAATTCCGGCAATTCGTTCGGAGAGGCCACGAGGTAATCGGCGAGCGTCGCGGAGAGGTTCTGCCCCGTGCGGTCGTAGATCACCTGTTCGAGCAGCGCGCCGCTCAGCCCCATCGCGATCGCGCCCTGCTGCTGGCCGCGCACGACGATCGGATTGAGAACGGTGCCGGAATCCTCGGCGACGAGATAGCGGTCGATCGAGATCGCACCGGTCTGCGGGTCGACCTCGACCTCACAGGCATGGGTCGAGTTGGAATAGGTCATCGCGGGCGGGTCGTAGCTATGCGAGAAGTCGAGCCCCGGCGCGATCCCCTCGGGCAGAGCCAGCGGGTCGAGATAGGCCCGCCGCGCGATATCGGTCAGCGCAAGGCCCGTCTCCTGCCAGTCGTCGCCGATCATCCGTTCGATCTGACCCGCGCGCATGCGCAGCCCGCCGGCATCGTTGAGATCGAGCATCGAGGCAGCGATCGCGAGCACCCGTTCGCGCGCCTTGAGCGCACAGAGATAGAGCGTCCCGCCGCCAGCGGTCGCGCCGCGTCCGCCGCGGCTGCCCATGCCATAGGGCGCGATATCGGTGTTGCCCATATGGACCGTGACATCTTCCGAGCGCACGCCGAGCCCTTCGGCCACCGCCTGCGAAAGCGGGCTCTCGTAGCCCTGCCCAGTGCCCATCAGCCCGACGGAGGCGTTGACCGCTCCGCTCGGTTCGATCCGCACCCAGGCCGATTCATGGCCCGATCCGGGGATACCGGCGGATTTGTAGAATTCCGAGCCATAGGTCGTGCTCTCGATCACCGTGCACAGCCCGAGCCCCAGATAGCGCCCCTCAGCGCGCGCCTTTTCCTGCCGCGTGCGGAAAGCCGCGACATCGATCGCGTCGACGGCGATCTCGAGCGTCTCCCGTGGGCTGACATCTTCGAGAAGTTCGCCCGTGGGCATCATGTAGGGCAGATCCTCCGGGCCGAGCGCGTTGATACGGCGCACCTCGACCGGGTCGAGGCCGAGGTCGCGGGCGATAGCGTCGAT
>NZ_DFRG01000085.1:2791-3135 GCF_002378135.1 Thioclava sp. UBA3469 | reverse complement strand
AACGAGATCAAGGAAGTGCTCTCGGGCATGGGCCTGCATCTCGGGATGGAAGTCGAAGATTGGCCGCCGGAGAACATCGAAGATCTGGCCAAGCGTTTCGAAGACCAGTTCTGATTGACGAATTGAGGGGCGTTGGCTAAACGCCCCTCCAATGCCCGGACTGCCGGGGACGATCTGGGTCACAAGACCCCAAGGTGAGCCGGTGACACGCATCGCTGGCCTGACAAAGCAAAACGCAAGATTGGAGATAGACAATGCGTCACGCACGTGGCTACCGCCGCCTCAACCGTACCCATGAGCACCGCAAGGCGCTCTTCGCCAACATGGCTGGCTCGCTGATCGAG
>NZ_DFRG01000085.1:2354-2484 GCF_002378135.1 Thioclava sp. UBA3469 | reverse complement strand
AACATGGCTGGCTCGCTGATCGAGCACGAGCAAATCAAGACGACCCTGCCGAAGGCGAAAGAATTGCGCCCGGTCATCGAGAAGCTGATCACGCTCGCCAAGCGCGGCGATCTGCACGCACGCCGTCAGG
>NZ_DFRG01000085.1:0-2044 GCF_002378135.1 Thioclava sp. UBA3469 | reverse complement strand
TTGATCTGCACGCACGCCGTCAGGCGGCCTCGCAGCTCAAGCAGGACCAGTATGTCGCGAAACTCTTCGACATCCTCGGCCCGCGCTACAAGGACCGTCAGGGCGGCTACGTTCGCATTATGAAAGCCGGTTTCCGTTACGGCGACATGGCTCCGATGGCGATCATCGAATTCGTCGAGCGCGATCTGGACGCAAAAGGTGCGGCAGATAAGGCACGCGTCGAAGCCGAAGAGGCTGCCGAGGATTGATCCTCGCGACCGATTTCCCTGCGAAATCAATGAGAATTGCGAAATCCCGCCTATTAGGCGGGATTTTCTTATTTCCGCCTGCATTTTCCCGCATTTCTCACGCAAAAGGTTATTGCGCAGATGATGCGCATTCGCGAGTGTAAGCGCGTGGGCGGGTAGGGACGTAATGTCACTGTCGGAGCGAACTCCGCACGGCGCGAACACTTTTAAGTTGACCGGGTTAATTCCAAACTGTCTAAAAAGATATGTCGATACAGAGCAGAATCGATTTGAAACTTCGTGACTTGGATCGTTTAGCTCCAAGCGGTTATTTTGTTGGACTGCATATTCGTTTTACGGCGCCTTTGATGACGTTCCAGACTTACGACAAAGCCTGGCTCGATCATTATACCGCAAACGGCTATGTGCTCCGTGACCCTATGACTGCTTGGGGGTTTAGCGAGACCGGCTCAATCCGGTGGAGCGACCCGCGGTTACCCGATCCTTTCCGTCTCTTCGATGAGGCCAAACACTATGGTCTGATCTACGGGGCGACAGTCTCATGCGGCCCGATCCGGTCCCGTACTATCGCAAGCATGGCGCGCGATGATCGGGAATTCGACCTACCCGAGATCGAGACCTTTGAGCTTATCGTGCGTGAATTGCACGACATGACTCAACCGCCTGAGGAACTCACGAGAGCTCAGATCGAAGCCCTGCGCTGTGTTGCTGGGGGTGACCGACACGCGGCGGCGGCCGCGAAACTTGGAATTTCGGAAAGCGCGCTCAAGGCGCGGCTGAATTCTGCGCGCGCAAGACTGATGGCTCGGACGACCGCCGAAGCTATTCAGCGCGCAAAGGATTTCCGCCTGTTATAGTGTTGTTGACCCTCCGCACGGCTGTACTGTGACTAACCTGCAGGAGGAAGACATGCAGACCACTACGCTTTCGTTCACCAATTTTCATAATCACGGTGAGCTTTTCGCAAACATGCTGCGCGCCAGGCGCGAGCTCTTCATTGTCCAGAATAAATGGGATCTCCCAGAAGCGATGGGCATGGAATATGACCAGTATGACACCCCGGCGAGCCGCTGGGTGGTCGTCCATGACGAGTTGGGCAAGGTGCTGGCAGGCAACCGTCTGACGCCCACGACGACGACCTGCGGGATCTATAGCTACATGATCCGCGATGCGCAGCGGGGGCTGCTCGCGACGATCCCGTCCAATCTTCTCTATGACGAGGCTCCGGTCAGTGAGACCGTCTGGGAAAGCTCGCGTCTCTTCGTGTCCCATGACGTCCCGATGGCGATGCGCCGCAAGGTTCATGCGCGTCTCGTGCAGGAAATCGGCAATTCGGCGCGTGAACTCGGCGCAAGCTCCGCCCTTACCCTTCTGAACGCGAATTGGCCGCGTTGGGCGGGTCGGGTTGGCGTGGACATGACTGCGATGGGACCGGTGATGGAGATCGACGGAATCAAAAATCAGGTCGTATCGATGAACTTCTCCCAAAACCTTCATTAAAGGGATGGGAAAGATTAGAGCCCCCGTGCGCCCCACACGCGCGGGGGCTTTTCGTTGGCGGACCGAGACACTAGGTTCACGCCATCATGGCCGACCTATTCGACACGCCCCCCGATCCCAATGCGCCTGCGCCCGAAGCGCCGCGCCCGCTCGCTGATCGCATCCGCCCAAAAACTCTGGGTGAGGTGATCGGTCAGGAACAGGTGCTTGGTCCTGACGGGCCTTTGGGGGCGATGCTGGCTGCAGGCTCGCTCGGCTCTCTGATCCTCTGGGGGCCGCCGGGGGTCGGCAAGACC
>NZ_DFRG01000146.1:0-6770 GCF_002378135.1 Thioclava sp. UBA3469 | reverse complement strand
GCAGATCGGTTGATACCTCGTCCCGGCGCTCTATCCATTGAGCGCCGGGGTTCAAGAAGTAGTCGTCCCATAATTGCGCTCGCGGTGGTTCAAATGGGTGCCACCGCAACGCGCAAACCGCCCTCGGGCAGCGGTGGGAACTGGTTTTCGGGAAGCGACAGGTTCTGTTCCGGCAGAGTCCAGTCGAGCTTGCGCAATTGCATCACTGCTTCGGTTAGCAACTCGGTCGTGAGCCACTCGCCGGGACAACGGTGATTTTGTAGGTAGTGGCCTCCACCTTGCGGCACGAGCCCCTCGGGTTGGCGATCGCGCCCCAAATGGCGTTCGGGACAGAAGCTTTCCGCGTCATCCCATGTCTTGGGATCGTGATTGGTGCCGTAGAGGTCGAGCACCAACCAGTCGCCGGGCTCGAACCTCGCGCCGTGCCAGTCGAACGCTTCGCGCACGCGTCCGCCGATCGCCGGGAAGAACGGATAAAGCCTACGAACCTCTTCGGCGATCGCGCGACTGATGTTTTCGTCGTCTTCCGTCATAGCGGGGATTGCCGCGCGCTGGACATGCAGTGCGTGGGCGGCAAAGACGACGTAGCGTCCGACTGCCACGATCGGGCGCAGGATGTTCAGGAGTTCTTTCGCGGCCACATCCTCGCTCATGCGGCGGCCATCGAGATCTGTGTGGAAGGCAAGCTTGCCCAAGGTGCTTCCGGCGGGTCCGTCCACTTCTCGGGTCTCAGCAATGAGACTTCGCGCCCAACGCTCACATCGAGCTCGGAGCCAGCGTGCCTGCAGATAGGCGGGCCCGAGCGCACCGGCTTCGGCGAACATCGTGCTGAGTTCACGCGAGCGGCGCGCAACGTCATGTTGTGCCGGGTCGATGCCGCACCAGCGAAGCGCGGTGCGTGTCATAATGCCGTCGACAGCATCGGAGAGGTCGATCTCACGGCCTCGCCAAATGCGTGCCGCCGCCTGCCATTCTTCTGCGAAAATCTGGCGAGCCTGCTGCAGCCGCACGGGGGCCATGAGATCGAGAAACATTTTCTTGCGGACCTGATGCTCTGCGCCGTCGAGACTTTGCACGCTGCCCTTGCCCTGGAGAAGCGGCACTACGGTCGGTGGCATCGCTCCGCGGCGTGTCATGCGGCCCGCCCGATAGAAGCCGCGAACCGCATCCAATCCGCGAAGAAACGTGACCGGGCGTAGCATCAAGCGGGTTCGGATCGCATCGCTTCCAAGCTCGTCGCATCTGCGCGAAATGAATGGATAGCCCTCGCTGAGAAAGGCGCGGGTGCTGTCGATCTCCGGAAGGTGGGGAATGGTTTGGGAATGATGCATCTGCCTTCCCTCGCTGTGGTTGAATTTGTCACGGACGCACCAAACTGGGCTGTAGCAGTGCTGCGCAACGCAGGGCAGGGCGGTTTGGGTCGTCTGTCGCGCGGTGTCGTTTTCATCGCTCACACTCAGTCCGTGTCTATAAATCACTGCTGCGGTGGTGACGGCGTGCGAGTGTCGCGATCTGCTGGAACTCTTGGGCGATGCTTAATGGGAGCGCATCGACCGCGTCAGGCACGGCACCGGGATCTTCCTGCCCGTCGCGCATCACTTCACGCTCGTTGATCCAGGAAAGAAGGGTTTCGCGTGCTTCTGGGGGCATCTCCGCCACCATTCGCGCCAAAAGGCGCCGCTGCGCAATCAGCCGGGCCTCCAAAGTGATCAATGTGTCTTCGAGATAAGTGTTGGGCATGTCATCGCTCTCTGCGCAGGAGCCGGCGGCTCGATACCGGAGCCTCGCTGGTGAGGTCAGTAGTTCGCGGGCGGGTCGCTCGCCGGGAAGCTCTCGTCCATTTGCTCATCCACCTGATCCCATTGCCGCGGCGGATTGCGCATCTGTGAAGGGCCTGCTGGTCGAACTTCCGAAGAAGACGTGTGGCGCCGCTGGTTGATGAGATACCCCAAGGCGCCAAGGGCTGAGGCGGCAAAAAGCAGTCTGGTCAACATGATGGGCCTCCTTTGGTCAAAGTGAGCCCTCGCGTGAGACCCGTGCGGTGCTGCACGCGAGGCTCGTCATGCATATCGAAGAAACAACACGCGCCACGCATTGTTCCATCTTGAGGAGCATCGTGATCGCACCGAGTTCGGCCTGTGCAGGAACAAGCGAGACATTCACCCGTTGAACTCTTCCACAGCCATGGAGGTAATCATGACTGAGAATGGCGATGAAAAAGATGTCCGCGTGGTGCGCTCGGATCTTGCCGAGCCAAGCCGACCGGAAGGCTATCACGGTGTCGAGCAACCGATCATGCCCGAACCGCCAGAACAACCCGATCGCGTGATGCGCGATGAGGAGCTTTCGCCTGCTGTAAAGGGCGCGCTCGAAAGCGATGGGCGGATCGACATGAGCCACGTTCTGATCGTCGTGGACGAAGGGGTCGTGACTCTCAAGGGCACGATCGGGTTGGAGTTTCAGCGGACACTCGCAGAGGCGCTCGCGCAGGAAGTGCGTGGTGTTCTCCTTGTCCAGAATCAGATCGAAGTCATTCCGGCTTGAAGCTGACCGAGTCTGACTTCCGAAATTCCGCGGGAGAAATCCGCGCGGGCCGCCGCAAATGTTTGACGCGCCCGCGCGTTTGATTAGATCATCGGCATCCCGCCGGTGACGGCCACGGTCGCGCCGGACGTGTAGCTCGAGCGCGGATCGGCGAGCATAACGTAGGCGGACGCCAGTTCGGCAGGTTGCGCGGGGCGGCCCATTGGCTTGTCTTCCCCGAAATGCGCGACCGAGTCCTCCGGTAGGGTCGAGGGGATCAGCGGCGTCCAAACCGGCCCTGGCGCTACGCAGTTTACCCGTATCTCACGCGGGGCCAGCATCTGGGCAAGCCCGGTGGTGAAGTTCTGAATCGCGCCCTTTGTCGCCGCATAGGCGAGAAGGCCCGGGTTCGGTTTGTCCGAGTTGATCGAGGCCGTGTTGATGATCGCGCCATTTTTCTCCATCACCGGGACAGCGGCCTTGCACAGGTAGAACATCGAATGGATGTTCGTGCGGAAGGTCGTATCCCATTCCTCGTCGGAAATGTCCTCGATCTCGTCGAAATGCATCTGGTGCGCCGCGTTGTTGACGAGAATGTCGAAACGGCCGAAGGCTTCATGCGTGTCGCGGACCAGCGCGCGGCAATGGTCGGCGTTCTGAATGTCGCCCGACATCACGTAGGCGCGGCGGCCCGCCTCTTCGACAAGTCGGCGGGTTTCTTCGGCCTCGTCGTTTTCTTCGAGATAGGAAATCATCACGTCGGCCCCCTCGCGCGCATAGGCCAGCGCTACGGCGCGACCGATGCCGCTGTCCGCGCCGGTCACGAGGGCGGCCATGCCCTCGAGCCTGCCCGACCCGACATAGCTCTGCTCGCCATGATCGGGGCGCGGTTCCATCTTCTCGGTCGAACCGGGGAGGGACTGCGGTTGCTTGGGGAAGGGAGGTTTGGGGTAATTCATAACCGGCTCCTTTCTGGGTGGGTCTGAACGGACCAACCGGATGCGCGCCGCAATGTTCCTGCGTTTCTTTTACTGGGGCCTCCTCACAGGCTCTTGTCGGAACACTGAGCGAAACAAGCCCGTTTCCCTTTCCTATTCACCCCGAACTGTGGAGGAACTCTTCATGTCCGACACCGTTGCCGATTTCATTCTTACTCGCCTCAAGCAATGGGGCATCACCCGCATCTATGGCTTCCCCGGAGACGGAATCAGCGGCCTCGTCGCAGCGCTCGGACGCGATGACGAGATCGAATTCGTTCAGGCACGTCATGAGGAAAGCGCCGCGTTTATGGCAGCGGCGCATGCGAAATGGACCGGCGAGGTGGGCTGCTGTCTCGCGACCTCCGGCCCCGGCGCGATTCATCTGCTCAATGGGCTCTACGACGCCAAGCTGGACCACCAGCCGGTGCTTGCGATCGTCGGCCAGCAGGGACGCAACGCGCTTGGCGGCAATTACCAGCAGGAGGTCGACCTGCAATCGCTCTTCAAGGACGTGGCGAGCGAATATGTCCACACGATGATGGCACCGGGGCAAGCGCGCCATCTGATCGATCGGGCGCTCCGGATCGCACAGGCGCGGCGCAGCGTGACCTGCGTGATCGCCCCCAATGACGTGCAGGAGGCCCCGGCGGTCGAAGCGCCGCCCCATGCCCATGGCACCGTCCACAGTGGCGTTGGCTATCAGGCGCCCCGCCTGCTTCCGGCGGACAAGGACCTCGCCGCCGCGGCGGATATTCTGAACGCGGGCGAAAAGGTCGGCATCCTCGTTGGCGCAGGTGCGATCGGCGCCGAGACACAGATCACCCAGCTTGCCGAAACGCTCGGCGCGGGCGTTGCGAAGGCACTTCTGGGCAAGGCCGCACTGCCCGACGATCTGCCATTCGTGACCGGCTCGATCGGGCTTCTGGGCACGCAGGCTTCTGACTGGATGATGCGTGAATGCGACACGCTTCTGATGATCGGCTCGCGCTTCCCCTATTCGGAATTCCTCCCCAAGGAAGGGCAGGCCAAGGCGGTGCAGATCGACCTCGACCCGACAATGGTGTCGATGCGCTATCCGATGGACGTGAACCTCGTGGGCGATGCAGCCGACACGGTGGAGGCCTTATTGCCGCGTCTCAAGCCCAAGACCGACCGGTCGTGGCGGGGGAAGATCGAGAAGAAGACCGCCGAATGGTGGGAGGGCGTCGAGAAGCGCGCCAAGGAAAGCGCCGATCCCGTCAATCCCGAGCGGTTGTTCTGGGAGGCGTCGTCGCGGCTGCCCGATAAGGCGATCCTGTCGGCGGATTCGGGCAGCTCGGCCAATTGGCTGGCGCGCGCGATTAAAATCCGCCGGGGCATGAAGGCGTCGCTGTCGGGGACGCTGGCGACGATGTGCCCGGGCGTGCCCTACGCGGTGGCCGCGAAGTTCTGCTTTCCCGATCGCGCTGCGGTGGCCTTCGTAGGCGACGGCGCGATGCAAATGCTCGGCGTCACCGATCTGATCACCGTCTCGAAATACTGGCGCGACTGGGCCGACCCGCGGCTGGTGATCTGCGTGCTGGCCAATCAGGATCTCAATCAGGTGACGTGGGAGCTGCGCGCGATGGCCGACAGCCCTCGTGTCGACAAGACGCAGGACGTGCCCGATATCGACATGGCCGCCTATGCGGAGCTCTTGGGCCTGAAGGGGCTTCGGATCGACCGCACCGAGGAGATTGGCCCGGCCTGGGAGGCCGCCTTCGCGGCGGATCGCCCGACCGTGATCCACGCCACTGTCGATCCGGACGTGCCGACGCTGCCGCCCCATATCACGATGGATCAGGCCAAGTCCTTCATGAGCGCGCTCGTCCACGGTGACTCCGGAACGGCTGGCATCGTGAAGCAGACCATCAAGCGCGTCACGGACCGCTGAGATGACCCTCGGCTCCGACCCGCTGATCGAGGCGGTCGACGTCTCCGCCCTGACGATCCCGACCGATGCGCCGGAATCCGACGGGACGCTGGAATGGGGCGAGACCTCGATGGTTCTCGTCTCCATTTCCGCCGGGGGTGAGACTGGTCTTGGCTACAGCTACACGACCCCCGCGACGGCGGGGATCGTGCGAGACATTCTCATTCCACAGTTGAAAGGGCGCAACGCGCTCGACATAGCGAAGCTCTGGCTGGCGATGGTCCATGCCACGCGAAATATCGGGCGCGACGGTCCCGTCGCGATGGCGATCGCTGCGGTGGATACCGCGCTTTGGGACCTCAAGGGGAAGCTGCTGGGCGAGCCCGTGGCGGCCCTTCTGGGACGCGCGCGCGATACGATCCCGGCCTATGGTTCGGGCGGTTTCACCTCCTATGACGACCGGCAGCTGCGCAGCCAACTCGAGGGTTGGGCCTCCGAGGGCTTCTCGATGGTGAAGATCAAGGTCGGGCGCGAGCCCGAGCGCGATCCACACCGCCTGAAAGGGGCGCGTAACGCCATTGGCCCCGACTGTCGGCTGTTCATGGATGCCAATGGCGCCCAGAACCGCAAGGAGGCTCTGGCGCTGGCAGAGCGCGCCCGCGACTTCGGCGTCGAATGGCACGAGGAGCCCGTCTCCTCGGATGACCTCGAAGGGCTGCGCCTGTGCCGCGACCGGGCTCCAACGGGAATGAATGTCACGGCGGGCGAATACGGTTTCAATATCGGCTACTTCCGCCACATGCTCGAAGCGGGCGCGGTTGACGTGCTGCAGGCGGATGCCACGCGCTGCGCGGGCATCACTGGCTTCATGGGCGTGGCCGCGCTGAGCGCCGCGCATCAGGTGCCGCTGTCTGCACATTGCGCTCCCGCGCTGCATCTGCACGCCTGCCTCGCCGCGCTGCCCGCAATCCACCTCGAATGGTTTCACGACCATGTCCGGATCGAGGGGATGCTGTTCGACGGCGCGCCCGAGCCTGAGAATGGCCAGTTGCGCGACAATGGCGAACCTGGCTTCGGGCTGCGCCTGCGCCCGCTGGAGGCGGAGCGGTTCCGACAGGCCTAAGCACAGATCCCGGCGCATGGTCTCGCGCTGGGACGAGAGAGGTTTCGGCAGGAGGAAAGGGAACACGCAATGACCCATGACTGGATATATGACACGTTTCGACGCCGCACCCGGCGCCCCGTCGGCGGCATCGGGCTGGGTGCCATCGTCGCGGGCGTGGCCTTGGTCTCGTCGCCGCCGGGATGGCCGCGCGCCGCCCGCGGTCCGCCAACCCGGTGAAGCGGTCGCGCAACAAGCGCGAGGCGCTGCGGTG
>NZ_DFRG01000183.1:0-6919 GCF_002378135.1 Thioclava sp. UBA3469 | reverse complement strand
GACGGTCACGCAGGCGAAGGGGCGGCCCCTTTCTTCCTGCATTTCGACGCGCGCGAGCTGGATCAGGCGCCGGTCGGCTACATGCTGGAGGACCGCTACCTCTATCGCGCCTTCCTCGATGCGATGGAGGCGAGCGACAAGATCACGCTGCTGCACGAGACGCAGGTGACAGGCCAGCAGGTCGTGCCGGGCGGGGTCGAGGTGAGCCTGTCCACCGGCAAGACCCTGACCGCGAAGCTGCTGATCGGCGCGGACGGTCGCCGCTCAGGCGTGGCCGAACGCGCCGGGATCACCCGCGAAGGTTGGGGCTACGGCCAGACCGCGCTGGTGGCCGCGGTCGAGCACGAGAAACCCCATAACGGCATCGCGCAGCAGTTCTTCATGCCGACCGGGCCGCTCGCCATCCTGCCGCTGAAGGGCAACCGGTCGTCGATCGTCTGGAGCGAGACCGAGGAAAACGCGAAGACGATCTCGGCGCTGAATGACGAGGATTTCCTCGCCGTACTGCGCCCGCGCTTCGGGGATTTCCTGGGCGAGATCAAACTGGCCGGGCCGCGGTTTTCTTACCCGCTGAACCTGACGCTTGCGAAAGCCTATGTCGCGCCGCGCGTGGCGCTGGTGGGCGATGCGGCGCATGGCGTGCATCCGATCGCGGGCCAAGGCCTGAACCTCGGGCTACGCGATGTGGCGGCGCTGGCGGAGATCGTGGTGGAGGCAATGCGCCGCGGCGAGGATATCGGCGCCGAGGACGTGCTGGAGCGCTATCAGGGCTGGCGGCGCTTCGACTCGACCTCGCTCGCGCTTGGCATGGATACGGTGAACAAGCTGTTCTCGAACGACAATCCGCTGCTGAAAGCAGGGCGCGATCTGGGGATGGGGCTGGTGCAAGCGATCCCGGGACTGCGCCGCGGGTTCATGCAGCAAGCGGCGGGCCTGTCAGGCCCCCTGCCCCGCCTGTTGCAGGGCCGCGCGCTGTAAGCGACGCGCCTTACTCGTCGATCCGGCGGGCCTCGTCCGCCAGCAGGATCGGAATGCCGCCCCGGATCGGGAAGGCCAGTTTCGCGGGCTGCGAGACCAGTTCCTGTTTCTCGGCATCGTATTTCAGCACCGCATGGGTCAGAGGGCACACGAGCGCCTCCAGCATGTGCCGGTCGAACAGCGGCTTCTCGCGAGCCGTTTCGGGGGTCGATGCGCTCTCAGTCTCGTCGCTCATTGCAACCGCTCCTCTCCGCCGCCATGCAGCGCATATTCGATCAGGGTCACCAAGGTCTCGCGCCGGGTGGCCAGACAGGGCGCCTCCAACAGCGCCTGCTTGTCCTCGGGCTCCAGCGGCAACAGCATCCCGAGCGAGTTGATCAGCAACTCGTCATCGGCATCTTTCAAGGTTTCCCAATCTGTATCCAGCCCCTGCGCATGGAAAAACTTCGCCAGCAGGTCGAGAAACTCGTCGCGGTCGAAGCCGTTGTCATGCTCGGCCGCACCCAGATCGCGCTCGAACCCGGCCCAGCTGACCTCGGCGCGAATATAGGGGGTGAAGCCCTCGATCTGTTTCACGATGCGATAGCGCGAGATCCCCGACAGGGTGATCATGTAGCGCCCGTCCTCGGTCTCGGAGAACCCGGTCAGACGGCCCGCGCAGCCGATCGCGTTGAGGTGGTTTTGCCCCTCCGGCCCCTTGATCGGCTGGATCATTCCGATCAGCCGAGACTTGGTCTTCATGCAATCTTCGATCATCTGCAGATAGCGCGGCTCGAAGATGTGCAGCGGAAGCCGCGCCCGGGGCAGCAGCAGCGCTCCGGGCAGCGGAAAAAGCGGAAGGATTTCGGGCAAGTCGCCTTTCTTCATCATGAGGATGAAACTAGCGCGACCCTGCCCTCAGGCAAATATCATCGACGACAGACGACGGCGGCCTTTTGCCACGATAGGATCGTTCGGCTTGAGCGCGTCGAAAATGGTGAAAAGCTGCGTCTTCGCGGCCTCGTTATCCCATTCGCGATCACGGCGGAACAGCTCGAGCAGCTGGTCCACGGCTTCCTCGACATTCCCCGCCGCATAGAGCGCCTGCGCATAGTCGAAGCGCGCCTGATGATCGTCGGGATTGGCCTCGACCTTGGATTTGACATCGTCGAGCGGTCCGGCCGATTGCGCCTGCTTCGCCAGATCGAGCTGCGCGCGCGCCGCCTCCACCGGGGCGCTGTCGGACAGTTTCGGGGGCACAGCCGCCAAAGCCGCGCCTGCCGCATCCAGTTGGTCCAGCGCGATGCGCGCGCGGATCAGGCCGCCATGGGCCTCCGCCAGCTCGCCATCTTCTTCGAGGATCGCTGCGAAGGTCTCCGCCGCGTCTTCCGCCGCGCCCTCTGCCAGCATGGCTTCCGCCGCCTCGACCGCATCGCCCAGACCGTTGCCGGTCTCACCGCCGGACGCTTCGATCAGCTTGGCCACGAAGCTCTTGATCTCGGAAGGCGGCAGCGCGCCCTGGAAACCATCGATCGGCTGGCCCTGCCAGAAGGCATAGACGGTCGGGATCGACTGCACGCGCATCTGGCCTGCGATCATCTGGTTTTCGTCGACATTGACCTTGGCCATCACGACCGCGCCTTTCGCGGCTTCGACCTCGGCTTCCAGCGCCGGGCCGAGCTGCTTGCACGGGCCGCACCACGGCGCCCAGAAATCGACGATGACCGGCACGGTCTGCGATTTCTCGATCACCTCGGCCATGAAATTGGCTTCGGTCACGTCCTTGACGTATTCGCTCTTGCCTGCGGCCTTGGCGCCGCCACCCAGTTCCAGCATGTCCGTCTCCCGAAATTGCGGAGGATTTGCTTTCCTATATGGCCTCGGATGGGCCGAACGCAAACCCGTTTGACCGCGGCGCGCTGCCGCAAGCGATTACAGATCGAAGGTTGCGAAAACCGGCGCGTGATCGGAGGGCTTCTCCCAACCGCGCGCAGCCCGCAGCACACGACTGCCATGGGCCGCGTTCGAAATATCCGGCGTCGCCCAGATGTGATCGAGCCTGCGCCCCTTGTCGGCGGCATCCCAGTCGCGCGCCCGATAGGACCACCACGAATACAAAAGCCCCTCGGGAATGTCCTGCCGGGTGATGTCCACCCATTTGCCCGCTTCCATCGTGTCGTGCAGATGCTCGACCTCGATCGGCGTGTGGCTGACGATCTTCAGAAGCTGCTTGTGGCTCCAGACGTCATCCTCGCGCGGAGCAATATTCAGATCGCCCACGAGGATCGATTTCTGCGGCGTTTCCGCTTTGAAGTAATCGCGCATCTGAGTGAGGTAATCGAGCTTCTGCCCGAACTTCTCGTTCACCTCGCGATCCGGCACATCGCCGCCCGCGGGGACATAGAAGTTGTGGATCGTCACGCCATTCTCGAGCGTGCCCGCGACGTGACGCGCATGGCCGAGATCGGCGAAATCATGGGCGCTGTTCTCTTCCATCGGGATTTTCGAGAAGATCGCGACGCCGTTGTAGCCCTTCTGGCCGCGCGCAACCATGTGGGTGTAGCCGAGCTCTTTGAATCCCTCGAGCGGGATCTTCTCGACGGGGCTCTTGCACTCCTGCAGGCAGAGCACGTCGGGCGCCTCTTCCTCCATCAGCTTGCGCACCAGCCCCTCGCGCAGCCGCACCGAGTTGATGTTCCAGGTCGCCAGCGTGAAGCTCATCTCATTCTCCCGTTCCAAAAGCCGCGCGATCATGTCGAAGGGCGGCCGCTTGCGCAACCGCCCCTCTTCGCTCTTTCAAAATATCCCGGGGTGAATTGGCCGATAGGCCAAGAGGGGCAGCGCCCCCTTTTACTCCGCCCAGCCCGAGATCGACTTCACGTCGCAGAATTCCTCGATGCCCCAGCGGCCACCCTCGCGCGCCCGGCCAGAGGAACCCACGCCGCCGAACGGCGCGCCTGCGCCTCGGTCCTGGCCGTTCATCTCGACCATCCCCGAGCGCAGCTGCCGCGCCAGACGGTTGCGCCGCGCGCCATCGCCCGATTGCAGGTAATTGGTCAGACCATACGGCGTGGCATTGGCCACTTCGATTGCCTGCTCCTCGCTGTCGAAGGGCATGATCGACAGCACGGGGCCGAAGATTTCCTCGTTCATGATCGCCATTGAGGGATCGCAATCGGCAAAGACCGTCGGACGGACATAGAACCCGCGATTGAGGTGCTCGGGCCGCCCGGGACCACCCGCGACCAGCTTCGCGCCCTCTGCGATGCCGGTCTCGATCAGGCCCTGAATCTTGTCGAACTGCGCCTTGTTCACGACCGGGCCGATATGCTTGCCCTCCTCGCGCGGGCTGGCCACCTGCGTGGCCTCTGCGGTCTGGCGCGCGATTTCCACGGCCTTGTCATAGGCCGAACGCTCGACGAGCATTCGGGTCGGCGCGTTGCAGCTTTGGCCCGAGTTCTGGAAGCAGTGCTTCACGCCGCGCGCGACCGCATCCTCATCCGCATCGGCGAAGATCAGATTGGCGCCTTTGCCGCCCAGCTCCAGCGTCACGCGCTTGAGCGTATCGGCCGCGGCCTTCGAGATGGCCTTGCCGGCCCGGGTCGAACCGGTGAAGGAAATCATCTCGACATCGGGATGGGTCGAAAGCTGCGTACCGACGCCAACGCCATCGCCATTCACGAGGTTGAACACGCCCTTGGGCAGACCCGCCGCATCGAGGATTTCCGCAAACAGCAGCGAGGAGAGCGGCGCTTCCTCGGACGGTTTCAGCACCATCGTGCAGCCTGCGAGGATCGCTGGGATCACCTTCAGCGTCACCTGATTCATCGGCCAGTTCCACGGCGTGATCAGCCCCACAACGCCAACCGCCTCATAGGCGATCATCGCGCCCGGCGTGCCGTCGCCCAGCGGATGCACCCAGTCGAAGGCCTTCGCCGCGTCTATGAAGTTCTTGATGTGATAGGCGCCCGCGCCCCACTGGTTGCGGCGCGCCAGCTCGATCGGCGCGCCCATCTCGAGACTCATCGCCTGCGCCATGTCCTCGGCGCGCTCGGCATAGACCTTGGCGATCCGCTCGACCGCCGCGATCCGTTCTGCCGGGTCCGTGGCCTTCCAGCCGGGCAGCGCGGCCTTCGCCGCAGCGACCGCCGCATCCGTATCGGCTTGGTCACCCAGCGAGATCACCGCGCAGGGATCCTCAGTGGACGGGTCGATCACCTCGTAGTCGCGCGCCGCCTTGGGCGCGACCCATTCCCCGTTGATGTAGAAATTCCGCTTCTCGATCATTTCAGCCTCCGGCACACAGATGTCGCGCGCGAGCGTTTCACCACTCCCCGTCCTGCGCAAGGCCTGACGAAAGGTCGCAGGCTCCGAGTTTAAAAAGGTTCTAAACTGGCTGGAACGGACCCCGACGAGGGCTTATATCCCGGAAAGACGTGATTTTACGCAAACACAGGAGGTTTTTCATGGGCCTGCGTATCAATGACACCGCTCCCGATTTCACCGCTGACTCGACCGCTGGCGAGATCAAGTTCCACGACTGGATCGGCGACAGCTACGCCATCCTGTTCTCGCACCCGAAAGACTTCACCCCGGTTTGCACCACCGAATTCGGTGCAGTTGCCCAGCTCGCCCCCGAGTTCGAGAAGCGCAACACCAAGGTCATGGGCGTCTCGGTCGACAGCGTCGAAGAGCACGTGAAGTGGAAATCGGACATCGAGCAGGTCGCCGGCGCGCCCGCGAACTTCCCGATCATCGACGACACCTCGCTGAACGTCTCGAAGCTCTATGACATGCTGCCCGCCGATGCCTACATGCCCGACGGCCGCACCGCCGCGGATTCGGCGTCCGTGCGTACCGTCTTCATCATCGGCCCGGACAAGAAAGTCCGCCTGACCATGTCCTACCCGATGTCGGTCGGCCGCAACTTCGCCGAGATCATCCGCGCGCTCGACGCCGTTCAGGCGACCGACGGCAAGCCCTTCGCGACCCCCGCGAACTGGGTGCCGGGTCAGGACGTGATCGTCGCGCTGTCGGTCTCGACCGACGAGGCGAAAGAGAAGTTCGGCGAAGTCGACGTCAAACTGCCCTACCTGCGCACCGTCAAGTCGCAGGGCTGAGCCCAGCTTATCCGCTTACGAGAGAGCCCCGGCAGCGTCCGGGGCTTTTTCATATCCGCGCCACCCAGCC
Source organism: Thioclava sp. UBA3469 (assembly GCF_002378135.1). Classification (NCBI taxonomy): domain Bacteria; kingdom Pseudomonadati; phylum Pseudomonadota; class Alphaproteobacteria; order Rhodobacterales; family Paracoccaceae; genus Thioclava; species Thioclava sp. UBA3469. Next base: position 772 of record NZ_DFRG01000183.1, on the reverse strand, counting down.
GGCGCGCGAAAAGCAAAAGGCCCCGGATCCCTCCGGGGCCTTTCTCAATCTTCCAGCAGATCAAACCGATCAGTCGGCTTTCTCTTCGCGCTTTTCCGGCGCGATTTCTTCGCCGGTTTCCTGATCGACCATCTTCATGCCAAGGCGCACCTTGCCGCGATCGTCGAAGCCCAGAAGTTTCACCTTCACTTCCTGACCTTCCTTGAGCAGATCGCTCGGGTGGTTCAGGCGCTTGTTGGCGATCTGGGACACGTGGACGAGACCGTCACGCTTGCCGAAGAAGTTCACGAAGGCGCCGAAATCGACGAGCTTCACGACCTTGCCGGTGTAGATCTGACCCTCTTCGGGCTCAGCCACGATGGCGTGGATCATGTCATGCGCTTTCTTGATGGCCTCGGCATTGGCCGAAGCGATCTTGATCACGCCGTCGTCGTTGATGTCGACCTTGGCACCCGAGACTTCCACGATCTCGCGGATGACCTTGCCGCCCGAGCCGATCACTTCACGGATCTTGTCGGTGGGAACGGTCATCGTCTCGATGCGCGGAGCATGGGCGGAGAATTCCGTGCGGCCCGCGGAGAGCGCCTTGTTCATCTCGCCGAGGATGTGCATGCGGCCAGCGCGTGCCTGCTCCAGAGCTTTCTCCATGATTTCGGCGGTGATGCCGGCGACCTTGATGTCCATCTGCAGCGAGGTGATGCCCGCTTCGGTGCCAGCGACTCTGAAGTCCATGTCGCCCAGGTGATCTTCGTCACCCAGGATGTCGGTCAGG
>NZ_DFRG01000216.1:512-11805 GCF_002378135.1 Thioclava sp. UBA3469 | reverse complement strand
AAGCGATCGGCCCGTCGCGCGACACCAGAACCGGCGCGTCGAGGGCCGCCGGACGGTAGATGCGCGCGGAGCGCTCGGGTTGGTTGACCTCGGGCAGCGTGTCGTCGGCCTGCGCCATCTCCGGCCCGTCCTTGACCGAGTCGAGCGGGTCGAGATCGGCCATCACGCCGGGGGCCTGATCCACGGGCGTCAGCTGCACGCGCTGCACTTCCTGCAGCACGGTCCAGCCGCCATAGCCAATACCGCCGCCGATCAGCGCCAGCACGAAGAGCGCACCGACGGCGCGCGGCTCGATCTTGGTCCAGATTGATTCCTTGCGCGGAATGAAGGCGGGGTTAGCGAGCGCCTCGGCCATGTCCTTCGGGTCGCGCTGCGGCTTCGGGCCGGACGCGGCCTCGGACATGCCATGGGCGGGCGAGTAGCCAGCCTCGTTGCAGAAGCGCTGGAACGACCATTCCGGGTCAAGACCGAGATAGCGCGCGTAGGAGCGCACATAGCCCGCGATGAAGGAAGGCGTGTCGAAAGCCTCGACGTCGCAGGCTTCGATGGCCGCGATATAGGCCGCTTTGATTCGGAGTTCACGCTGGACATCAAGGAGCGATTTGGCGAGCGTCGCCCGCTCGCCGCGCATCACATCGCCAAGACGAAGTTCGAAATCGTCGAACCCTTTAGGTTTGACTTCGTCCTCCGTCGAAGGTTTAGCCCTTCGCCCGATCATGCTGCCTGTCCCTGCCGTTTTCCCGCCTGCGTCGATTCGGAGCCAATAGCCCCTTCGATTAACAAAGGCTTATCACAAGCAAGCGAGCCGCGCACGCGCCTATGTGGCTTACGCGCTGGCTTCGGCGCGATTTAGCTCACAGCGCGCCCAAAGCGCGTCCATGCCCTTGACCAGACCGTCAATCATACCGGTGTCGTGCACCGGCGAGGGCGTGAAGCGCAGACGCTCAGTGCCGCGGGGCACGGTCGGGAAGTTGATCGGCTGGACATAGACCCCGAACTCGTCGAGCAGCATGTCCGACAAGGCCTTGGTATGTTTGGGGTCTCCGATGATCACAGGCACGATATGCGAGCCGTGGTCGATGATCGGCATGCCCATACCTTTCAGGCGCATCTTGAGAATCTTCGCGTGCAGCTGCTGCTTGTCGCGCAGCTCCTGACCGCCCTCGCCTTTCAGGAAGGCGATCGACGCGGCAGCGCCAGCCGCAACCGCCGGCGGGATCGAGGTGGTAAAGATGAAGCCCGGCGCATAGGAGCGCACGGCATCGACCATTTTGGCCGAAGCCGCGATATAGCCGCCGAACACACCGAAAGCCTTGCCCAGCGTGCCGTTGAAGATGTCGATCCGGTCCATCTCTCCCAGCTTCTCGGCGATACCGGCCCCGCGCGGGCCATACATGCCGACTGCGTGCACCTCGTCGAGATAGGTCAGCGCGCCGAATTCCTCGGCCAGATCGCACAGCTCGGAGATCGGGCCGAAATCGCCATCCATCGAATAGACCGACTCGAAGGCGATCAGCTTCGGCGCGGCCGGATCGTCGGCGGCCAGCAGCTCGCGCAGATGCGCGACGTCATTGTGACGGAAGATGCGCTTCGCCCCGCCGTTGCGACGGATGCCTTCGATCATCGAGGCGTGATTCAACTCGTCGGAATAGATGATGAGGCCGGGGAACAGCTTGGGCAGCGTGCTCAGCGTCGCGTCATTCGCGATATAGGCCGAGGAGAAGACCAGCGCGGCCTCTTTGCCGTGCAGATCAGCGATCTCATGCTCAAGCCGCTTGTGATAGACCGTCGTGCCCGAGATGTTGCGCGTCCCGCCCGAGCCTGCGCCGGTGGCGTCCAGCGCCTCGTGCATCGCGGCCAGCACAACCGGATGCTGACCCATGCCCAGATAGTCGTTGCCGCACCAGATGGTGATGTCCTGCTTCGACCCGTCCGGCTTGGTCCAGACGGCATGGGGAAAATTACCCTTCTCGCGCTCGATGTCGATGAAGACGCGATAGCGGCCTTCCTCGTGCAGCTTTTCAATCGCCTGATCGAGTGCGCGGTCGTAATCCATCTTATGCTTCCCTTGCATGACTGTTCGCTGGGTCTGCCCTATCGGGCACCACAAAGCGCGACATTGATAAATGTCAAATTCCTCTCCCTGAAGCGCAAAAATGTCGCAAATAGTCATGAAAAGCAAACATTCAGTTTTCGCAATTTGTCACGCCCTCGCGTCACCCCCTCTGGACAGTCCCGCGCGCAGCCCTACGCTGAGGCCAAAACAAAGGAGGCCAGCATGGCACTGAACGAGGTTCTCACCGAAATCGACAGCGGCCTGGATGCCGCGATGGACCGTCTTTTCGAGCTGCTGAAAATCCGCTCGATCTCGACCGATCCGGCCTATCGCGAAGAGACCCACGAAGCTGCGGAATGGCTCGTCAAGGAATTGAAATCGCTGGGTTTCGACGCCGAATTGCGCCCGACCACGGGGCACCCGATGGTGGTTGCGCATTCCAAGGGCGAGGGCCCGCGCCTGCTGTTCTACGGTCACTACGACGTGCAGCCGGTGGACCCGCTGGAGCTGTGGGACACGCCCCCCTTCGAGCCGCAGATCGAGGATACCGAGAACGGTCGCGTCATCCGCGGTCGCGGCGCGTCCGATGACAAGGGTCAGCTGATGACCTTCATCGAGGCCTGCCGCGCCTACAAGGCCGTGAACGGCGAGTTGCCTGGCAATCTTGTGATCTTTCTTGAAGGCGAGGAAGAATCGGGCTCGCCCTCGCTGGTGCCCTTCCTCGAGAACAACCGCGAAGAGCTGACCTCCGATCTTGCGCTGATCTGCGACACCTCGATGGTCTCCCCCGGCGTGCCCTCGATCGCAGGCTCCTTGCGCGGGATGCTGAAGGAAGAATTCACCCTGCACGGGCCGCGTATCGATCTGCATTCGGGCCATTACGGCGGCCCCGCGCTCAACCCGCTGCGCGAGATCTCCAAGATCATCGCGAGCTTCCATGACGATCAGGGCCGCGTTGCGGTGGATGGCTTTTACGAGGGCGTGCATGAAGTCCCGGCCGAGCAGCTGGAAGCGTGGAAGACCTGCGGCTTCGACGAGAAGGAATACCTTCAGCACGCGGGCATGACCGTGCCGCATGGCGAAGAAGGCTATTCGGCGCTGGAGCAGCAATGGGCACGCCCGACGCTGGAGATCAACGGTCTCTGGGGCGGCTATCAGGGTGCGGGCTCGAAAACCGTGATCCCGGCCGAGGCGCATTGCAAGATCACCTGCCGTCTCGTGGGCGACATGGACCCGGCCCATGTGCGCAAGGCGCTGCGCGCCCATGTCGAGGCACGCCTGCCGGTCGATGCGCGCATCACCTGGGACGGCGATCTCGACGGCGCACCGGCCTCCGTCATGGACACGTCGCGCCCCGAATTCGAAGCTGCCCGTCAAGCGCTCTCGGACGAGTGGAACCGCGAGGCGGTCATCGTCGGCATGGGCGGCTCGATCCCGATCGGCTATTACTTCAAGTCGATCCTCGGCATGGACGCGATGCTGATCGGCTTCGCCAATGACGACGACGCAATCCACTCGCCGAACGAGAAATACGACGTCAAAAGCTTCCACAAGGGCATCCGCTCCTGGGCGCGCATCCTCGACCGGATCGCGAAATAAGCACATGGCGGGGGCTTCGCGGCCCTCGGCAGACGCAATTATCGCAGAAGGCTGCCGGAGCTTGGCCCGGCAGCCTTTTCATTTGTCATTGGGGCGCGATCATTTCGCAGCCTGCAGGGCAGTGCCGAGGGGCGGCTCGGCGCGTTTCTCGACTGGCTGACGGAACCCAGCTGACCGACGCCTCAGCGCTCGGTCAGTTTCAGCTCGATCCGGCGGTTCTGGGCGCGCGCTTCGGGCGTGTCGGCGGTGTTCACCGGGTCGAACTGCGCGAAGCCGGCGGCGGCGAGGCGTTGCGGCGGGAAGCCGAGGCTCTCGACCATGTATTTCACCACCGACAGCGCGCGGGCCTGGCTCAGCTCCCAGTTATCCTTGAACTCGCCCTGCCCCGACAGCGGCGTGTCGTCGGTATGGCCATCGACGCGGATGATCCACGGGATGTCGCCGGGGATTTCCCCGCGCAGCTGGTCGAGCAGCGAAGTCACCTGTTTGATCTGCGCGCGGCCCGCATCCGAGAGGGTCGCGGAGGCCGGCGCAAACAGCACCTCGGAGGAGAACACGAAGCGGTCGCCTTCGATCTTCACGCCCTGCTTGCCCTTCAGAAGCTGCGACAGCTTCCCAAAGAATTCAGAGCGGTAGTTCTCCAGATCTTTTGCCTTGGCCTCGGCCTCCTTGCGCATCTTCTCCTGCAGGTCCGCGCGCTTCTTCTCCTCAGACGCCGCACGGGCGAGCGCCGCGTTCAGCTGCTGGCCGAGATTGTCGAGCTGCACCTTGGCCGCGGCATCCTTCTGCTGCGCCTCGTCGAGCACGTTTTGCAGCTGCGCGAGCTGGCCCCGCAACGCCGCGACCTGCTGATTGAGCAGCGCCACTTTCTTCTGCGCGCCTTCCGAGATCGCCTGCTGATCGGCCAGCGCCTTCTGCGCAGTGGCTTTGAGCGCGGCCTGCTTCTCGGCCTCGGACAGCTGCTTGCCGAGTTGCTTTTCCAGATCGTCCTTCGCGGTCTGCGCAGCAGCGAGCTTGGTCAGCGTGTCCTCGGCCTGTTTGCGCGCCTCTTCGAGTTGCAGCGTCATCGCCGCGACCTCATCGCCCGATTTCGTCAGCTTGTCGCGCAGATCGGCGATGGTTTCCTTGCTCAGCCGGATCTCGTCGGCCTTGGCGCTCGCATCCTGCTGGGCGGCGTTGCGCTCGCCCACCAATTGCGCGACGCGGGCCTCGAATTCGGTGATCTTCTGCTTGGCATCGGCGAGCGCGGCCTTGCGGTCATCGAGCTGCGAGGTCAGCGTCGCGATCAGCGAATCCTGCTGATCGGCCTTGTCCTTGGCATTCTCCAACTCGCCGGTCAGTTGCTGCGTCTTCGTCTGTTGCAGCGACAGCGCCTTGGCGAGGTTCGAAACCTGCTCGTTGAGCTGGATCAGCTCGCCTTCCTTCGTGCTCAGCGTGTCACGCAGCACCGATTGCACGATCATGAAGATCGACAGCACGAACATGAGGACCAGAAGAAGCGCCGTCATCGCATCGACGAAACCCGGCCAGATATTGGTCGAGAACCGATTGCCGCCGCGCCGTGCCAGAGCCATGAATTAATCCTCGCGATGCGGTTTGTAGCCGAGGATCGCCCGGGTGAGACCTGCGAAATCATGGCGCAGCTCGGCCATGCTTTCCTGACGCCCGGCGCTGACTTCCTCGAGCATCCGCATCATCTGCTGGTCGATCGAGCGCAGCCGCATCCGGGTCTCCATCAGCGCCTCCGCCTCGGGTGCGCCTTCGGCCGTGCGTTGCGCGAGGTGATCGAGCGCGCCGATCAGCCGCTCCTGCCCCTCGGCCATCTGTTGCAACGCGCCTTGCTGACGGTTGCGCGCATCCATCTCCGCCGAGAGCCGTTCCGACAGGTCGTGGATCGCGTTCGACAGATGCGCAATCCGCGCCTCGGTCTGCACGCGACCGGCATCGGAGCGCACGAACAGCGTCTGGATCTGGTCCATCTGCTCGGACATGTGATCGAGGACGCCCGCCACCATCGAGCCTTCGCCATCGCCCCCTTCGAGCGCGGTGAAGGACAGCCGCGTGATCGAGGAAATCCATTCTTCCAGCTCGCGGTAGAACCGGTTCTGACCGTGGCTCGCGAACAGTTCCAACAAGCCCACCACCAGCGAGCCCGCAAGACCCAAGAGCGACGAGGAGAACGCCGTGCCCATGCCGCCCAGCTGCGCCTCCAGACCCGTCATCAGATTGTCGAACACGCCGATCGCGCTCTCGCCCTCCTTGGGCGCCAGTGCGCGGATCGTCTCGACCACCGCAGGCACGGTGGTAGCGAGGCCGTAGAACGTCCCCAAAAGGCCGAGGAAGATCAGCAGCCCCGCAATATAGCGCGTGATATCGCGCGCCTCGTCGATCCGGGTCGCGACGGATTCGAGGATCGAGCGCCCCGAGGACGACGACACCGCGCGGCGCGCCTCGCGCGAGCCCAGAAGGGACGCAAGCGGCGCCAGCATCGACGGCGGGCGCACCTGCGGACGACCGGGACGGTCGGCGGCGAAGCTTTCGATCCAGTTCACCGCCTTCACCAGCTGCACCACCTGCCAGAAACAGGCGAGGATGCCGAAGACGAAGACCGCGAGGATCACCCCGTTCAGCCAGGGATTGGCGAGGAAAATCGGGAAGATGCGCGAATAGGCGAAATAGCCACCCGTAGCGACCAAGCCGAGCACCAGAAGCATCAGGATCACCTGACGCACGGGTTGTGAGAATTGCGGCTCCAGCCGGATCGGCTCTTCCATTATTGCCCCTCTTGCCTGTTTGCGCAGAGCCTAGCGAGGGTGCAGCCCTTCGCCAAGGGCTATCACGACAAGTCGTGCAGCCGTGCCACCAATGCATCAAGATGGGGATCGGGGATGCCCAATTCGTGCAGATGCTGGGCAGTATTAAACAGATAATCGCGGTTCGGACCGCGCCCGCCGGTGGCGCTGGCGATGATCCGGGCCTGCTCGTCATCGCTGAGCCCGCCGCAATACTGATCGTGATGGCGGTCGATCACATAGGTCACCGCACGCACGCGCCGCCCGTCATCCAGATCGACGTCGATCTCGCGTTCCAGATAGGCCGACGTCACCAGCTCGCGCTCGCGCAGATAGGCCATGACCTCGTCTTCCTGTCCGGGCTTCACCGCGAAGGCGAGCCCCGCGCAGGCGCCCTGCCCCTCGTCGAGCGCCAGCACCAGCCCCGGCGCTTCGGGCGTGCCCCGATGCACCAGCGAGCGCAGGCAGAAGCTGCGCTCCCAACCCGGCGCACGGGCGAGCATCCGCTCGTCAAAATCGAAGCCGGGGTTCCAGATCAGCGAGCCGTAGCCGAAGACCCAGATCCTGTTGTCGTCGCACTGGTCCTGCATGAGAACACGGCTTACATGGGGTTCACCCGATTTGCAAAGAGGCGAAGATGCGCAAACTGATCATTCTGGTGCTGGTCGCGACGCTGGCCTATTGCGGCTACTGGTTTTACGGCGCGCATAAGATCGAAAACGGCGCGCGCGACATGCTCGCGCAGGCCCGGCAGGAAGGCTGGGGCGATGCGCAATCGGTGTCGCTGGCGGGCTTCCCCTCGCGCTTCGATCTGACCTTCGACAAGCCCGAACTGAAGGATCAGGGCGGCCTGTGGCACTGGAGCGCGCCCTTTGCGCAGCTCTTCGCTCTGGGATACGAACCCAATAAAGTGATCGCCTATCTGCCCTCAGGCCAGTCGCTGCAACTGGGCGATCAAAGCTACAAGCTGACGCAAGAGGACATGCGCGCCTCGCTGACGGTGGGCTATTCGACCGCGCTGCCGCTGGAGCGGGCGATTGCCGTGATCTCCGCGCCGGTGCTGACGCCCGCGGGCGAGACGGCCCCCGCGCTTTCGGCCGATCAGCTGCGCCTCGCCATCGAGCGCAAGGACAAGGCGCAGGGCGCGCTTGGCGGCTCGGCGCAAGCCGCCGATCTGGTGATGCCCGCCGCCGCCTATCGTCTGGGCGCGGAGGCGAAGTCGTTGAAGCTCCCGGGCGATCTGCTGGAGCGGATCGACCCGAAGGGCGAGCTGCCCGACACCGTCACGCGCGTTCATTTCGACGCGCTGATCGGCACGCGCGAGCCGATCGACCAGACCGCGCTGGAGGCAGGCATGCCGGGGCTGATGACCGTCGCGATCTCGGACCTTTCGCTGAGCTGGGGCGGCAACGATGTCTCGGTCGAGGGTAACCTGACGGTCGATCCCTCGGGTTATCCCGACGGCACGCTGACGATCCGCTCCGCCTCGTGGCGCAACTGGGTCGGCATCGCGCAGAGCATGGGTCTGATCGGCAAGGACCAGATGAAGCTCGTAACCGGGATCGGCGCGATGCTGGCCGCGAAGAACCCCGATGGCGCGCTGGAAGTGCCGCTTGTCTTCAAGGACGGGCAGATGAGCCTCGGCCCGGTGCCGCTCGGCCCCGCGCCGCAGCTGGTCGCGCAGCGGCAGTAAAGTTTAACGGCAGTAAGCCCCGCCGCGGTAGCTGGCCACGTCCACGTGGATGTGGTCCTGATGGAAGCGATCCGATTTCGGCCCCAGCACGGTGCCGAACGGGCCGCAGGCCGATTTGTGCATCCGCTTGATCACCCGGCCCCGGCGCCAATCCTCCAGCACGCTCAGCGTCTTGCCGTTGCGCAGGACCACGCCCGAGACGTCGATTGCGTTGCCCTTGGCATGTTCGGACAGCTTCGCGCCGGGCTGCGAATTGCGGCTCCGGCAGGAATAGGAGGCTGCGATGCGGATCGCCTCGATCCCGCCGCCGCGCCGCCCCACCGCCGGTTTGATCCCACGATCCACCCAGCGCTTGAAGGACTTCGCCGCCGAGCAATTCACCCGAACCGGCGAGGTCAGGCGGATACCGGAGACGGAGGTGATCTGAACCGGATCGGCGATGCCGCAGCGCCCCGGCCCGTCGATCGGCGCGATATGCGCGCCTTCCAGCCCCGCAATGCCGCAAAGCTCACCCGACGAGGAATAGCGCGCCGAGCGCCGGTCGTCGCCGCGCCCGCAGGACCCAAGCGCCACCACTGCCGCAAGTGCGATCAGCGCCGCTACTCTCATGCGTCTTTCTTCGGCGCACCGCGCCCGAAATCGGGCGCATCCGTATCCTGCCCGGCCTCGATGATGCCGCGGCGGATCGCGCGGGTGCGCGTGAAATAGTCGTGCAGCATGTCGCCATCGCCCATGCGGATCGCGCGTTGCAGCATGAACAGCTCCTCGGTGAAGCGGCCGAGGATGTCGAGCGTGGCTTCCTTGTTGGTCAGGAAGACGTCGCGCCACATCGTCGGGTCCGAGGCCGCGATCCGTGTGAAATCGCGGAAACCCGTAGCGGAATATTTGATGACTTCCTCGTGGGTTACACGACGAAGATGATCCGCCACGCCAACCATCGTATAGGCGATCAGGTGCGGCGTGTGCGACACGACCGAGAGCACGAGATCATGGTGGTCGGGCGCCATCTCGTCGGTATTCGCGCCCATCGCCTCGACCAGCGACTTCAGCCGGCTCAGCGCCTCGGGGTCCGTGCCCTCGATCGGCGTGAACAGCCACCAGCGATTGGCAAACAGCGTCGCAAAGCCCGAGCGCGGGCCGGATTGCTCCGTCCCCGCCAGCGGGTGGCCGGGAATGAAATGCACGCCCTCGGGCACATGCGGGCCGACCGCGTCGATCACCGCGCGCTTGACCGAGCCGACATCGGTGATCGTAGCCCCGGGGGCCAGATGCAGCGCGATCTCTTCGGCGATCTTAGCCATCGCGCCGACCGGCACACAGAGCACGACCAGATCCGCGCCCACGACGGCCTCGGCAGCGGTCTCATAGACGGCATCGACCAGCCCGATCTCCAGCGCGGTGTCGCGCGTCTCGGCGGAGCGCGCATGACCGACGATCTCGCCCGCCAGCCCCTTCTCGCGCATCGCATGGGCCATCGACGAGGCGATCAGGCCGAGCCCGATCAGCGCGACCCGCTGGTAGAGTTGGCTCATCTGGGCACCTCGATCCCGCCTGCCTTGAAGACGCCGATCAGATGCGCCACGCGACGGCACGAGGGCTCGTCGCCCACGGTGATGCGCAGGCAGTTGGGCAGGTTATAGCCCGCGACCCGGCGCACGATGATCCCTTCGGACTTCAGATAGGTATCGCAATCGGCGGCCTCCTGCTCGGAAGCCAGCCGCGCGAGGATGAAGTTCGCCGTGGAAGTGTCTGACGGAACGCCCTTTTCTGCCAGCGCTTCGGCCAGCCAAGCGCGCAGGCGGGTGTTGTCATCGCGGCACTTGTTGACCCAGTCCTGATCGCGCACGGCGGCCTCTGCGGTCTCCTGCTGCGCGGTCGAGAGGTTGAACGGCCCACGGATGCGGTTGAGCACGTCGATCACTTCGCGCGAGCCATAGCCCCAGCCGACGCGCAGCCCGCCGAGACCGTAGATCTTCGAGAAGGTCCGCGTCATGAAGACATTGGGCAGGCGCGTCGCCAGCTCCGCCCCGCCGTCATAGCCTTCGACATATTCCGCATAGGCTGCATCGATCACCAGCAGCGCGCCTTTCGGCAGCCCAGCCGCCAGCCGCTCCAGCTCCGCCAGCTGGATCATCGTGCCAGTCGGGTTGTTCGGATTGGCGAGGAAGACGAGCTTGGTCTTCTTGGTGCAGGCGCTCAGGATCGCATCGACATCGGTCGTGCGGTCGCGCTCCTTGACCTCGATCGGGGTGCCGCCCGCGGCCATGGTCGAGATGCGATACATCAGGAAGCCGTGCTCGGTGAACACCACCTCGTCGCGCGCGCCGACATAGGCCTGGCACAGGAAGTGGATGATCTCGTCCGAGCCCACGCCGCAGATGATCCGGTCGGGATCGAGCTTATGCACCTCGCCGATCGCCGTGCGCAGCTTGGCATGGTCGGTCGGGGGGTAGCGATGCATCGAATGGGCGCATTTCGCGAACGCGTCCTTGGCCTTGTCAGAGGGGCCGAACGGGTTCTCGTTCGAGCTGAGTTTGACGGCATCGGTGCGCCCCGCCACATGGGAGGCGCCGCCCTGATAGAGCTCGATGTCCATAATACCGGGCTGGGGGCGAATATGCGTGGTCATTGTGCACTCCTGAATCGTGGCCCGAGTTCTATCCGCCATGGCGCGACAGGGCTAGTGAGAAGATCACCCGCATAGCAGACGCGGCAGGGATGCAACGGATGTCATAGCACGTCGATGAGAGATGTATTGCCCAAGGGCGCTGCCCGGGCCGCTGCGCGACCGTTCCGGGCAAAGGCGCCCCCTCGCCCATCGCCCAAAAGAAAAAGGCCGCGCCCCGGGGGCACGGCCTTTCCGAATGATCGGCGAAGACTGAAAGATCAGTTCTTCGCGTAGAATTCGACCACGAGGTTCGGTTCCATCTGAACCGCGAAGGGCACGTCGGACAGAGCCGGGGTGCGCACGAATTTCGCGGTCAGTTTGTTGTGGTCGACTTCGAGGTAATCCGGAACGTCGCGCTCGGGCGACTGAACGGCTTCGAGAACCAGAGCCATCTGCTTGGACTTCTCGCGGACTTCCACCACGTCGCCTTCTTTCAGGCGGTAGGAGGGGATGTTCACTTTCTTGCCGTTCACGAGCACGTGGCC
>NZ_DFRG01000216.1:0-197 GCF_002378135.1 Thioclava sp. UBA3469 | reverse complement strand
GTGGCCGTGGTTCACGAACTGGCGCGCAGCGAAGACGGTCGGGACGAACTTGGCGCGGTAGACCAGCGCGTCGAGGCGGCGCTCGAGCAGACCGATCAGGTTTTCACCCGTGTCGCCCTTCACACGCTCGGCTTCGGCGTAGATGCGGCGGAACTGCTTCTCGGTCAGGTCGCCGTAATGGCCCTTCAGCTTCTGCT
>NZ_DFRG01000254.1:3630-3766 GCF_002378135.1 Thioclava sp. UBA3469 | reverse complement strand
CATGGTGGTGAACATGGAGATCGGGATGATCACGCCACCGGTGGGGCTGAACCTCTTCGTGACCTCCGGGGTGGCGGGGATGCCGATCATGCGGGTCGTGAAAGCGGCCGCGCCCTTCCTCGCCGTGCTCTTCGTC
>NZ_DFRG01000254.1:3018-3324 GCF_002378135.1 Thioclava sp. UBA3469 | reverse complement strand
CCCTTCCTCGCCGTGCTCTTCGTCTTCCTGATCCTTGTCACCTATGTGCCATTCCTGTCGACATGGCTGCCGACGATGGCAATGGGGCCGGAGACGGTCGTGAAATAAGCCGAGCGGGGCAGGGACCGAACCCGGTCTCATGCCCCGCCTTTCCAACCTGGCGCGCCCGTGGCACCCCCACGCGGCGCGCTTTTCTATGGGGGCAGGTCTGGGGGGCTATGCCCCCCCGCGCTGCGCGCGCCCCCCGAAATATTTCCCCCAAGGCGAAAACGCAGGATAGTCTTTCGGCTTGGCTGAAATATCCCG
>NZ_DFRG01000254.1:0-2670 GCF_002378135.1 Thioclava sp. UBA3469 | reverse complement strand
ATGCGAAGAGGGGCAGCGCCCCTTTTGCCCGCCTCGGGACATGGCACCGGCGCAAAATAAAAGGGCGACCCGATCGGCCGCCCCTCCTGCTCTGGCTATCGCCTGATTTTATTTCTGTTCCGACCCCGTCGGCGCCGGCGCTGCGGCGGCGGTCTCGGAGGCCGGGGGCGCGAGTTTCCGCGTGCCCTGACCGGTCTGCAGCGGGTCGTCCTGACGCTGCACCGAGCCTTCGAAATGTGCACCGCTCTCGATCGCGATGGTCTTGTGGATGATGTCGCCTTCGACACGTGCGGTCGAGGTCAGGCGCACCTTCAGGCCGCGAACGCGGCCCACGACGCGACCGTTGACCACGACGTCGTCTGCCATGATCTCACCTTTGATCGTGGCGCTTTCGCCGACGGTCAGCAGATGGGCACGGATGTCGCCTTCGACGGTGCCTTCGATCTGGATGTCGCCGGTCGTCTTCACGTTGCCGGTGATGGTCAGGTCCGAGGAGAGAACCGAAGGCGCGGGCTTCGAGCGCGGCGCGGCGCTCGGCGTGTAGTCGCTCGAGCTGGACGTCGGGCGGCTCGGAGCGGTCGAGCTCTCACCGGTTTTGGGCTTGTCGCCGTCGGCCTTGGGGCCCGGTTCATGGATTTTCGATTTAGAAAACATTCTTACCAGCCTTGATGAAGGTCATCGGGTTAATTGGCTTGCCTCCGAGCCGGATCTCGTAGTGCAGATGCGGTCCCGTGGAGTGTCCGGTATTGCCCATATCAGCAATCCACTCGCCTTGCGACACTTTTTGCCCGACTTTCACGTGGAATTTGTTGAGGTGGCCATAGCGGGTGGTGATGCCGAACTCGTGGCGGATCTTGACGATGTTGCCGTAGCCACGTTCGTGCTCGGCGGCGATCACGACGCCATCGGCGGGGGCATAGACCTTGGTGCCGATCGGCGCGGCCATATCGACGCCCTCGTGCATCCGGCCCCAGCGCCAGCCGAAGGGCGACGAGAAGCGGAAATGCGCCTTTACCGGCATCGAGAAGGGCAGCTTGTCGACGGCGATGCGATACATGTTCATCTCGTCGAGCTTGCGCAAGATATTCTCGGCGCGCGCGGTGTCGCCATCGAGATCGGCCGCGCCCTTGGTTGAGAGCGATATCGGCGAGAGCGGTCCGCCGGTGCCCGAATAGCCCCGTTTGATTTCCTTGAGGACGTGATCGGGATCCATGCCGGCCTGTTTGAAGACCTTGTCGAGCGGCTCCATCGAGATTTTCACCGCCCCTTCGAGCGTGGTGAAGATTTCGTCGTTGCGCTGTTCGAGGAGACGCTTCTGCAGCGCGATCTTGTCCATCTGCAGTTGCGCGGTCTTGGCGTCGGCATTGGCGGTGTCGCGTTCCTTCGCGGTCTCTCCGAGCGCGGTGGACAGCATGTCGACCGTCTTCTCCATGTCCTCGGCGCGGGCGATCGGCGTCGGACCCGCGTCTGGGCCTTTGCCCTCGGCCTTTGCCAAGGCGAGCCGGGCCTTGTCGCGCTCATCCATGGTGCGGCGCAGGGTCGCCTGGATCACGCCGATCCCGGTCTCCAGCTCTCGCTTGCGTTCTTCCGAGGCGAGCAGCGTGGATTGCATCTTCGAGACCTGCTCGAGGGCGGTCTGGAAACGGTCCTGCGCGGCAAGGGCTTCGGCGGCGCGGGCGTCGCGCTCTTGCGAGAGCGCGTCGAGGCGGCGCTCGAAGGCGAGTTTCGCGACCTTGTCGTTCTGCTCGGCCCCGCCCGAGGAAATCCCGTCGATGAAGAGCATCGAGGTCGCGGCCATCGACCACACGAACACGCCTGCGCCGATCGCCAGTACACTCGCTTGGGTGAGGGGGCGCAGTCGGACGAACCGCGTGGCGCTGTCTGATTTCAGAAACAGCCGCTGTTCGGGCAGGATGCGCTCGAGACGGGTGTTCAGGCGGTCGAGAATGCGTCTAGGCAAGCCGGTCGGTCCTGTGTTTGTTGCGGATCAAGCGCGGCCACGGGGCCGCACGTCACTTGCGGCGGCGCACCCGTCCTGCTTGTGGATAAGTCCTCCGCCCTTGAGCAATGGGATTACCAAGGGGGGCAGGTCCGGGCAACCTCTTTCCCCCTCGCATTTGGTCACGGTTCCCTCGCGCGCGCAGTATGAGCGGTTTTCTGCCCAAAAGGGAGGGCGGCCCGGCGGTTTCGTCCCAGCTGGTCATCTGGGCGTCACGTTGGTGTGATCCGCACTTGCCGATGGGCGCGCGCCGCACGACGCCCCCGCGGCGCGGCATGAGCCGCCCGCCGGGGTGCCATGCGGGGCGCTGCGCCCGAGGCGCGGGTCAGCCCAGATCGCGGGCGGCTTCGAGTACCTCTTCGGCGTGGCCTTTGACTTTCACCTTCGGCCAGACCTTAGCCACCTTGCCGTCCGCACCGATCAGGAATGTCGCGCGAACAATGCCCCAGAAGGTTTTGCCATACATCGATTTTTCGGCCCAGACCCCATAGCTCTCACAGGTCTCGCCACCATCGTCCGAGGCGAGGTAGATGCCCAGATCATGCTTGGCGCAGAAATTCTCGTGCTTCTTCAGGCTGTCCTTCGAGATGCCGATGACGACGGCGCCGGCCTCGGCGAAGTCCGGAGCGAGGCGGGTGAAATCGAGCGCCTCGGTGGTGCAGCCGGGCGTG
>NZ_DFRG01000080.1:0-7586 GCF_002378135.1 Thioclava sp. UBA3469 | reverse complement strand
CTTGCCCGCGCCGTTCGGCCCGATGATCGAATGAACGGAGTTCCGCTTCACGCTCAGATCGACGTCGCTCAGCGCATCGAAGGTGCCGTAGCGGACGCCGAGCCCGTGGGTTTGCAGGGCAATATCAGACATCGCCAGCCTCCTTCCGCGTCACCTTGCGGCGTTCGACCAGCGCGTCCCAGCCGCGCTCGACCAGCCCCCAGAGTCCGCGCTGGAAGAATAGCGCGACTGTGACCAACACAAGCCCCAGCAGCAAAAGCCAGCGCGGCCAGATCACAGAGAGCGTATCGGCCAGCAGCAGGTAGAACCCGGCTCCGATGACCGACCCGAAGAGGCTCGTGGAGCCGCCGATGATCGTCATCACGAGGATCATCTCGCTGGTGTGGTAGTTAATGCTCTCAAGCGGTGCGACGCCGATCAGCAGCGCATGCAATGCGCCGCCTAGGGCCGTGATCGCACCCGAGATCGCGAAGGCCTCGATCTTGAAGAGCCGCACCGGGAAGCCGATCGCAGCGGCGCGACCTTCGTTTTCACGGATCGCGAGCAGCGTGCGCCCGAAAGTGGAGCGCGTGACCATCAGCAGCAGCCAGAAGATCACGAGGAAGAACACCGCGACGAAAGTGTAATAGGCCCAAGGCCCGTCGAGCACCTGTCCCATGATCTGCGGGCGGGGCACGCCGAGGAGGCCGTTATCGCCGCCGGTGATGTCGCTGAACGTGTAGGCGAGAAAATAGAACATCTGCGCGAAGGCCAGCGTCAGCATCACGAAATAGACGCCCTGACGACGGATCGTGAACCAGCCGACGACGGTCGCCACCAGCCCGCCCAGCACGACCGCGCCCAGCAGCACGAGCGGGATCGGAACACCCCAGCGCGTTGTCAGAACGCCCGCGACATAGGTGCCGAGCCCGAAGAAGATGCCCTGTCCGAAAGACAGAAGCCCGGTATAGCCCAGTAGTAGGTTACAGGCCGCGACGACCATCGCGTAGATCAGGATCTCGGTCGCGAGGATGCCCGAGCTGAGCACGAATGGCAGGATCAGCACGGTTGCCAGCGCGAGGCAGATCTGCACCTTGGCAGTATCGAGGACATGCATCGCTCAGACCCTCCCCAACAGACCGCGTGGGCGGATCGCGATCACCGCCGCCATCGCGATATAGATGAAGAGCTGTGCGCCCTGTGGCCAGATCGTCGTCATCAGGCTCTGGATGATACCGATCAGCAACCCCGCCACCAACGCGCCGGTATAGCTGCCCATGCCGCCGATCACGACGACGACGAAGGCGACCGAGAGCGCCTCGGCGCCCATGAAGGGTTCGACGCCGCGGATCGGCGCGGCAAGCGCTCCGGCAAGGCCGGCCAGCCCGGCGCCGAAGGCGAAAACGGCGGTGTTTATGCGCATCGTGTTGTAGCCGAGGAGCGCCATGTTCGACGCCGACTCAGAGCCCGCGCGCACAACTGCCCCCAGCCGCGTGCCCTCCAGCAGCCACCACAGCCCCGCGGCCATCACCGCCGTCACGATGATCGTGAACAGCCGGTATTGCGGGTAGATGAAGTTGCCCAGCATCACGACGCCGCCCAGCCCTTCAGGCGTGGGGACGGAGCCGCCGATCGGCCCCCAGATGATGATCGCGAGCTCCTGGAAGACCAACGCGATGCCCACCGTCACGAGGATGTGGAACGTGTGCGGCAGCTTATAGATCCGGTGCAGCAGCAGCGCTTCGATCGCGCCAGCGACGATCGCCACGATCAGTGTCGCCACCGGCAGCGCGATCCAGAAGCTCACGCCCCGCTCGACGAGATCATAGGTCAGATAGGCGCCCAGCAGATAGAAGGCGCCATGGGCGAAATTCACGAATTGCAGCAGGCCGAAGATGATGCTCAGCCCGGCGGCGAGCAGGAAATATAGCATTCCCAGCCCGATGCCGTTGAGGATCTGGAATAGGTAGATCACGGGCACACGCTCCCAGTAAGGCAGTAGAGGGGATCCGCCGGGAGACGGGGGGAGCTCCCGGCGGATCGGCATGGCTACGGTCTGTCGGCTGGTTAGGCCGGCAACTTGCAGCCCGCAGCTTCCGGATCGAGGAAGGACTGGCCGGAATTGATGATCTCGGCGTAGTCGTCCTTGTCCTGCATATCCGCTTTCGCCTTGCCCTTCAGGAGGTAGTAGTTCTTGATCACCTGATGATCGGCGGCGCGGATTTCTTCCGGCCCGGTGAGGCCGTCGTATTTCCGACCTTCGAGCGCCTTGGCCACCTCTGCGCCCTCGGTGCTGCCAGCCTCGGCGGCAGCTTCGAGCAGAAGTTTCGAGATGATGTAGGAGCCCGCCAGCGAATAGTTCGGGTTGTAGCCGTATTTCTCCTGCACGGCTTTCACGAGCGCCTTGTTCGCGGGCGTGTCCGCCTGATGCCAATATTGCGCGCCGAAATAGACGCCCTCGCAGGTATCCGCGCCCAGCTCCTCGAACTGCTCGAGACCCGACGCCCATGCGATGACGATGGTCATACGCTGCTTCATCCCGAAGGAGATTGCCTGACGCAACGTGGCCGAGGATTGCGAGCCGAAGTTCAGCAGCAGAAGAACGTCGGGCTGCGCGGCCATCGCGTTGGTCAGGTAGCCCGAGAATTCCCGTTCGCTCAGCGAATGGTAGCTGTTGCCGACATGCTCGATGCCCTTTTCCTCGAATACGTCCTTGGCGGCGCTCAGAAGCCCTTCGCCGAAGACATATTGCGGGGTGATCGTATACCATTTCTTTGCATCGGGCAGCATGTCGATCAGCGGGCGAACGGTCTCATTGATCGCGCCATAGGTCGGCACCGACCAGCGGAAGGTCGCGATGTTGCAGTCCTTGCCGGTGATCTCGTCAGCACCCGCGGTGGTCATGAAGACGCCACCCGCGCGCTCGGCTTCCTTGCCCATCGCCAGCGAGACTGAGGACAGGATGCCGCCGGCGAACAGCTTCGCGCCGTTCTGCTCGGCCGAGTCCTGCACCTTGCGCACGGCGGTCGCGGGCTTGCCCTCGGTGTCGAGATCGAGCGTGTTCACCTCGATACCCTTCGCCGCAGCGACCTCTTCAGCCGCCAGCTTCGCTCCGATCACGGCGTATTTGCCATTGGCCGCGAATGCGCCTGAGATCGGCACCGGCACGGCGAGCGTGATGGCTTGGCCTTGCGCCAGAACCTGTCCCGACAGCCCGGGCATCGCGAGGGCTCCTGAGGCGAGAGCGGAAGTCGCCAGAAACTTGCGTCTTGTGATCATGGTCTTTCCCTGTCGTGATTTTTTGTATTTCTCATGTTGATCATATCTATACGCATAGATTCAATCACAAACGCGTGAGTCGGCCCGCGATGCGTCAGTCGCAAGTTTTTTCATCAACGCAATAAGGGAATGCGGACGAAAAGACCGAAGCGGAAAGGAGGCCGGTGGACGTCTGCCTGTCCGAGTGTTCGGTGGTCTAAAGGCTGGCGGCGCGTGACGGCCCGTTACGATAGGCGCCCAACGATATTCGTCCCAGCGAGAGCACGCGCCGAGACAGTCCGGTTCTGGTGGTGAGGTCTCAGTCTCGGTGAAAGTGGCTGAGGGTGAGACCATAACCATGGTGCGGAGGCGATAAAGACGCGCGTTTCCATACGCCCCTTTACGGCGCTGTCGCGCCGTCCCGCAATCCAACCGTTCGAGAAAGCTACCTATAGTCTGTCATATAGGTAGCTTTTCCGGGCCGGCGTTGCCCGCTCCGCCCGGCATCGCCGGTCAGTCCGTTCACCCGCGCTCGGCTTCGCTCTCCTTGAGGCTGGCGAGGATGACCTCGTAGGCGCTGTCGATATCCTCGCGCAGGGCTGCGATGGCCGCTGCACTGTCGCCGTCCCGGATCGCTTCGAACAGCCTGCGGTGCTGCTTGTTGGAAACGCGGTAGTGGCCATGACGTTGCAACAGGTGGAACTGCGGATTTATCCGCAGCCAGATATTGCCGATGATCTCGAGGAGCAGGGGGGAACCTGCCTGCCGGTAAATCGTGAAGTGGAAGTCGTAATTCGCATGAATGAATTCGCGCACTTGGCCTGCGGCTTCCGCAGCTTCCATCGCGTAGAGGACTTTCTCCAGTCGGGCGATGAACTCGGGATCGCGGCGCTCGACTGCCCAGGCCACCGCGGTGGTCTCGATCTCCGAGCGGACTTTGCGCAGGTCGGCGAGTTCGTCTGCCCCAAGACGCGGCACGCCGATGGATCGTCCCGACACGATGGTCAGGGCTCCGAGGGCCATAAGCCGGGAAATTGCTTCGCGCACCGGCATCGGACTGACGTCGAGCGCCTTGGCGATGCTGGCGACAGTGATCGACTCGCCGGGAGCGATCTCGCCCTGCAGAATCAGATCGCAAAGCCGCTGATGCACCAGCGTCTGCAGGGTTTCGCGCTTTAGCGGCGTGACGCTTTCGAACATGGTCAGACCTTTCATTTCACGGCCCAAACTACGCCGGCTCGAAAAAGAATAAAACACGTTTTGACTGTTGATCAACGATATCGGATCGTGAATTCCGTGAGGCGACCGGGGAGAGTCGCCGGACATGGGAGGAAGAAATGATGAAACGCTATATCGCGGGCGCCGCCTGCGCCCTTGGTCTCGTGGCTGGAGCCGCCCAGGCGCAGAGCGACGGGCCTTACAAAGTCTATCTTTCGATGAGCTATATCGGGAACGATTGGCAGGCCGAGGCCTCGAACATGGTCAAGGCGCTCGCCGCGTCAAAGGACTACGCCGACAAGGTGGATCTCGAGGTTCAGGTCGCCGGGCCGAACGCCCAGCGCCAGATCCAGCAGATCAACGCGATGGTGCAGGCCGGAGCTGACGCGATCGTCGTCTATCCGATCTCGCCCACCGCGCTGAACAGCGTCGTCAAGAGCGCCTGCTCGCGTGGTGTGACTGTCATCGCCTATGACGCCGAGATCACCGAGCCCTGCGCCTATAACGTGACGATCGACCAAGAGGAGGCCGGTCGAAAGACGGCGGAATGGCTGGTCGACAAGATGGGCGGCAAGGGCGATGTCGTGATGGTGACAGGTGTGCCCGGCACGTCCGTGGATACCGCCCGGACCAAGGCGGCCAAAGAAGTCTTCGCCCAGCATGACGGCATCAATATCGTCGGCGAGGCCGTGGGCATGTGGAGCCAGGCGGTGGCCCGGACTGAACTCAACAAGCTGATGGCCACCCGCGACTGGTCCGATATCAACGGGCTCTGGATGCAGGTGGGCTGCTACACGGCGGATTCCATGCAGCTCGAAGCGGGACGCGATCCTTCCGAGCTGCTGCCCTGTGCAGGTGAGGGATCGAATGGCGGGCGCATCCAAATGCTTCCGGCAGATACAGCGGTCGAAGGGGCGAGCAAGCCCTATGCGCCGATGGGCGCACCCCGGATCTCCTACGCCTCGCCGCCCTATTCCGGCGCGCTAGCCCTGAAGCTCGCGGTCGACAAGCTCGAAGGGAAGGACATCCCGAAGCATACCACCTTGCCGCTGCCCCTCGTCACCAATGAGACCGTGCAGCTTTGCGAGACGGGCAGCTGGGATGAACAGAAGGCGGGGTGCAACGTGTTCCAGCCCTCGATGGTGTCGAACCCCGGCTGGTTCGCCTCGATCTTCTCGGAAGATCTGCCGCAGCTTGGTCTGAACGCCGCGCTCGTCGGCCAGCCCGAGAACTGAGGTCACACGCCCGGCGGCGGGGGCTTCCGCCGCCGGGCGCAGACCGCACCATACATACGCATTCCGGAGAATTGCATGTCACGCATCGCCGATTCAGCGCCTGCGGTGGAAGTTCACGACTTATCGAAGGCCTACGGTCCCACCGTCGCCAATGACAAGGTCAGCTTCTCCGTCGCTCGCGGCCGCGTCCACGCCCTGCTCGGCGAAAACGGCGCCGGCAAGTCGACCACCATGAAACTGCTCTCGGGGCTCGTGCGGCCAGATTCTGGCACGATCCGAATAGCCGGCCGCGACGTCAATTTGCGCAATGCGCGCGATGCCCATGCCGCGGGGATCCAGACCGCCTTCCAGGAGCTGACGCTGGTGCCAGACCTGAGCGTGCTCGACAACATGCTGCTGGGGCGGTCGCGCCGGACGATCATCGGCTCGCTGGACCGCAGCCGTGCGCGGCGCGAGGTGACCGCACATTTCGAAGCGCTGGGCCTCGACGTCGATCTCGATGCGTTGGCCGAGGAGCTGACCCTAGCTGTGCGCCAGAAGATTGAGATCGCCCGCGCCCTCTACCGCCAGCCCGAAATCCTTTTGCTCGACGAGCCGACATCGGCGCTCTCTGGCAGCGATGTCGACTGGCTCGGCCGGATCATCGCGGACGCGGCCGCGCAGGGGATTACCGTGCTGTTCATCTCGCACCGCTTGCCCGAAGTGCGCGCCTTCTGCGACACGCTCACCATCTTGCGCAACGGACGGTCCGTGACCTCGGCGAAGGTCGCGGATGTCAGTGATGCCGAAGTGGTTGAGATGATCGTGGGCCGCTCGGTCGAAAATGCCTTCCCGCCGCGCCGCGCCCCGAAGGAGATCGCGGGGCAGGTCCCGGTTCTCGCCACCCGCGCGCTGTCGGCGGGGCCGAAGCTGCGCAAGGCCGAGATCGCGCTGCACAAGGGGGAAATCCTCGGGATTGCCGGGCTGCAAGGCATGGGGCAGGAGGCGCTGTTCTCCGCCCTTTTCGGACAGGAGCGGTTGCGCGCGGGCCATATCGAGCTGGACGGGACGCCCCTCCATCTGCGCGCCCCGGCCGACGCGCTGCATCCGTCGGTCGCGATCGGGCTCGTGCCCGAGGAACGCAAGACGCAAGGTTTGTTCCTGGAACTCAGCGGGCGGCAGAATGCCAGCCTGCCCGTGCTCTCGCGGTTTCACCGGGGGCCGGTTCTCGATGACGGGGCGGAGGCGCGCGCCGCTGCGGGGGCTTTCGCTGCCGTCGAGGTGGACGAACGCGCGCATTACCTGCCCGCGGGCGCGTTCTCGGGCGGTAATCAGCAGAAGATCGTGTTGGCCAAGTGGCTCGTGGCGCAAAGTCGGATTCTGCTCCTCTTCGATCCGACGCGCGGCATCGATGTCGGGACGAAAGAGCAGATCTATGCGCTGCTGCGCGCCTATACGGATGCAGGCGGATCGGTCCTGCTCCATTCCACCGAAATCCCTGAACTCGTTCATCTGTGCGACCGGGTCGGCGTCCTCTACGAGGGTCGGCTGTCGTGCTGGCTCGAGGGTGAAGAATTGAGCGAGAACGCGATCATGCAGGCCACGCTTGGCGGCGATGCACCGCTGAAGGGACACACGACACATCCGAAACAGGAGGTCCGGGCATGAGTGACCAAAGCCTATCATCCGGGGCCGAGCCGCGGCGCAAGTCCTCCAACTGGCTACGCAGCCTGCGTCACGGACAGGCCGTGATCGTCGCGGCGCTGGTGTTGGCGGGGCTCATGGCGTTGAACGCGGGGCTGAGCCCTTATCCGCTGAGCTATTTCGATATTTCTTTCCTCGCGAGTGGCGGGGCGACCTCCACGATCGCGGCTGCGGGGCAGACACTGGTTATCCTGTCGGGCGGGTTCGACCTGT
>NZ_DFRG01000152.1:0-5295 GCF_002378135.1 Thioclava sp. UBA3469 | reverse complement strand
CCCTGTCCGCACCTTTGAGCGGCACCGCGCTCTGGCCGATGGCCGAGGCCGCCTACCGGCAACTCGCCTTCAGCCAATGATTTTTCTACGCTGTGGCGTCCTTCGGAGCGCGCCGTTGATCTGGCTCAATGTCCGGCACTCATCAAAGGTGTATCGACGCCAAAACAAACGCGTGGAGGCGACTATGACCAAACTTTCTCTTTTCACTGCATGTCTCGCACCCCTTGCCCCGGCAGTCGCTTTCGCCGATGCGCCGGGCGGCTATGCAGAGGGCTATTACGGTCATCCGATGATGTGGGGCGAAGGCTACGGCTTCTTCGGTGTCGGCATGATGGTTGTGTTCTGGGGCGTGCTCATCGTCCTCGCCGTGCTTGCCGTGCGCTGGTTGATGGAGCGCGGACCGGGACGGAGCCAGAGCACCGCCCTCGACATTCTCAAGGAACGCCTTGCGAAGGGAGAAATCGATCCCGAGGAATATCAGGCCCGCCGAAAAGCGCTCGAAGAATGATCGGGCTGCGCTCGGAGATCAGACTCGGGGAACATTCGAGAGCCGTCGGGCGCGATCTCCCGAGCGCCAAGCTGGCCCCTTCCGATGACCGCTTGGGTGAGGGCCGCGACCCGAAGACCGAGATAGGTCGCTTGGACCGCGAGGCCATTTCAAGCTATTCATGAGCCCATGCTCGCTATCCTCGCAGACAGAACCTATCGCCACCTCTTCGCCGCGCAGATCGTAGCGCTTCTCGGCACCGGGCTCGCCACGGTGGCGCTCGGGCTGCTGGCCTACGATCTGGCCGGGGACAATGCGGGGATGGTGCTGGGCACGGTCTTCACGATCAAGATGGTCGCCTATGTCGGCATCGCGCCGGTGGCAGGCGCCTTCGCCGACAGGGTGAACCGACGGGCGCTTCTGGTCACGCTCGACCTTGTCCGCGCCTGCGCGGCGCTGGCACTGCCCTTCGTGACCGAGATCTGGCAAGTCTATGTGCTGATCTTCCTCCTGCAGTCGGCCTCCGCCGCCTTCACCCCGACATTTCAGGCGACGCTGCCGGATGTGCTACCGGAAGAAGAGCGCTACACTCGCGCGCTGTCTCTTTCCCGACTGGCTTATGACCTTGAGAATATCGTCAGCCCCACTCTCGCCGGGCTGCTCCTCGCGGTGATGAGCTATAACAGCCTGTTTCTCGGCACGGTCGCGGGGTTTGCGGGCTCGGCCATGCTGGTGGTGTCGGTGATCCTGCCGAGCCCACAGGCGGCAACCCGGCGCGGCATCTACGACCGAACCACACGCGGCATCCGGATTTACCTTGCGACTCCCCGGCTGCGCGGGCTTCTGGCAGTGAACCTCGCCGCGGCCGCGGCGGGCGCGATGGTGCTGGTCAATTCGGTCGTGCTGGTGCGCGGAGGTCTCAACCTCTCGGACAGCGATCTGGCCTGGACGATGTTCGCCTTTGGGGCGGGGTCGATGCTGGCGGCGCTCGGCCTGCCGCGCCTGCTCGAGAGCGTGCCGGATCGCCCGGTGATGCTGTCCGGTGCAGCCGTGATGATCGGCACGCTCCTCGGCCTTGCCGTAGCGATCTCGGCCATCGGGCTCAGCTGGCCTCTGCTGCTCGCGGCATGGCTGGCGACGGGCTTGGGCTATTCGGCAGTGCTGACACCGTCGGGTCGCTTGCTGCGACGGTCCTCGCATTCGGAGGATCGACCGGCCCTCTTCGCCGCGCAATTCGCGCTGAGCCATGCCTGCTGGCTGATGACCTATCCACTCTCCGGCTGGCTGATGACCGAGTTCGGCGCGGTCCCTGCGCTGCTCGGGCTCGCAGGGGTGGCGACGTTCGGCCTGATCGTGGCGCTGCGAGTCTGGCCCTCCGGCGATCCGGTCACGCTGGAACATCGCCACGACAACCTTTCGCCTGATCATCCGCATCTTCAGGGCCAACGCACGCATCGCCATCCGCTGGTGGTCGACGATCTTCACCCGTATTGGGGCACCCGCTTCTGAGGCTCAGGCGGTCGCGAGCGGCAGTCGCACGAGACCGCACCGACGACCCGACAGAGTCTTCGCGGCAGATCGAAAATTACGGGGTAACATTTTCACCATGCAGCAATCGGTCTTCTGCCGCAGGAATTATTAACGGCCACTTTGGGCCGTTCGCAGCACCTGAAGGGAAGGACGGTGAGCCGCCCTTCGCTGCGCGTCTCTCGAAAGTCCGCTCACGAGAAAAACGAGACTTTCCCACCATCATAAGACCTGCAACTAAGAGGTTCGAAATTCGTCAACTGTTGGCCGCGATCCATGTCTCGTCCATCGGCCAAGCTCTGGAGAGCCGGGGCACGCCGACATGACCGTAGAGTAGAGACAACTGCCAGCCTGCCTCGGACGGCGAGCGTTTTTTCTGATGCGCAAGATAAAGGGCCGCGGCCAATCCTGTGCGATCTGCGCCGGCTTTGCAGTGGACCAGCAAGGGTTTCGGCGCGTCGGCCATGGCGGCTTCTAACGCGGCGATGCGCGCGGGGCTTAGGACCTCGTGATCGGACATTTTGAAATCGATCAGCGTCAGCCCCAGCCGCTGCGCCGCGGCCTTCTCTTCGTCATACCACGCCTGTCCCGGATGAGCTCCGCGCAGGTTGAGAACCGACCGGATGCCGTCCTTTTCCTTGTAGGATTTCAGCCGCTCGGCCGTTGGCTGGTTCGACCGATAGAACTCGCCAGCCACCACGGTGTGGAAATTTCCACTCACCTGAAGATATCCGAAATAGAGCACCAGCGCCGCGAGCGTGCCGAGCAATACGGTGCCCACGATCTGCGCGATTTTACGGAGTTTCATTGCCTCTGCCTCCCTCTGCGACCCCGCGAAGCGGGGCCGCGATCCGATCGTGTCGGGATCAATCCGCCTGTTCGGCGCCGCCTGCGTCTTTCTTGACGCCCTGCGTCACCGCGGCAGAGCCCGGAAGCTGCAGGCTCACCTCGACCTGTTTCGCCGATTGCGCGGTGGTGTAGATCGAGTTCGGGTTCGCCCGCAGATGCCCAGGCGTGCCGCTGTCATCGACATGGATGCGGGCCGAGCCATTGGCGGGAATCGTCACGTCGGGATGCAGGATATAGGCCTCCTTCGCGCCGCTATCGGCATCGGTGATGGTGTAGAAGAGCGTGAAGCCCTTCAGCGGTTTGGCACCGTCATTGACCAGCTGGATCTCGAGGTGATCCGGCGCATCCGTATGGGTCGCGGGGTCGACATTGTTCTCGACCAGCAGCTCTCCGATATGGAACGGCGCAGCGGCGCCTCCGGGCTGGATCGGGCTTTGCGCCATCACCGGGTCCCTGTCGGCCAGATCGTTCTGCCCGTCGCCGTCGGTGTCGGGGTTCTGCGGATCGGTGTGCAGCAGCGGCTCGGCCATATCGGGCACGCCATCCTTGTCGGCATCGGTCTGCGCGGCTTGGGCGCCGCCAGCGGCGAGCATCAGCAGCACGGTGAGGGTGGAAAGGGTCTTGTTCATCGTCAGGTCTCCTTGGTCAGACGATCGGCACGGATCGGACGCAGCAGGACGAGCCCGCCGAGGCCGAGGGTGAAGAGAATGAGGAACCAGGCATCGCCCTTCTTGTCGGCCCAGATCGGCCCGAGCGCTTTGCCGGTGTAGATGTCCTTGATTCCGAGCACCGCGAAGGTGAAGCGCTCGTAATGCTTGGTCACGGACGAGACCTCGATCCCGTTGCGAATGGTCTCGTAGGTGGCGAAGCCCTGCTTGATCCTGGTCTGCTCAGCCTTCGGGATCGAAAGCTGCGCGAAGACGCCGCCAGCCACCTGATTGTCGGGGTCCATCGTGTCGCCGATCTGCGGCGCCACCAGCACCACCAGAAGCCACAGCGCGAAGGCGTAGAGCAGCCCGCTCGCGGGGCTTTTCAGCCAGAGACTGAGGCCGAAGCCCACCGCGAAGATCGCGCTGAGATAGAGCGTCGAGGCCCCCCAGGTGATCGCGAGCCGCAACAGGTCATTCGCCCCGATGCCGATGCCCGAACCAAGCGCGAGCACCACCGCGCAGAGCGCGAAGACGCAAGCCAGCGCGGTCGCCATCAGCCCGGCCCCGCCCAGCAGCTTCGCGGCGAGGAACTGCCAGTTTGAAAGGGGGCGCGTCAGGATCAGCGCCAGCGTCTGGCGCCCGCGCTCTTCGACGGCGGCGCGGTAGCCCGCGATCAGCGCGATCACTGCGCCCATGATCTCGATCTGCTCGATCGTGCCGCGCATCAGCTTGAGCGGGTAGAATTCGGGGGCCGCGATCGAACCGAGGCTTTTTCCAAGCGCCAGAAGCTGCTGTTTCGCGGCCATGTAGGTGGCGACATCGGTGCGCATCGCGACCGTCCCGGTGATCAGCGAGATCAGCGCGGCGGCGACTAGCGCCAGGGTCGCGGCCAGCAGAAAGCGGTCGCGCAGCGCGATCCGTGCGTCCTTGAGCGCAATGGTGGGAATAGCGGAGAGATCAGGCATCGGGGCCTCCCTTCGTCATGTCGAGCTTGAGGCAGCCGCGCAGCGCATAGAGGCCGGAGCCCGCTGCGAAGAGCATCATCACGACCAGCGGGGGAACGGGGCCGCGCGGCGGCAGGCCGTCGGGCAGATAGCCCATCAGCTCCGCGCCGAGATACTTGTAGGCTTCGGCTAACGAGAACGGCCCGAGCAGCATCGCGGAGAGGTCGAAGATCGTGGATTGCGGCGCGGGTGCGAGCGCCGAGATCGGGTTGATCGCAGCGGTGGGCAGGATGTTCCCGGTCAGCGCGGGCCAGACGAAGGTCAGCACCAGCCACACGACCGTCGGCACCATCAGCCCCACGGTTTCGCTGCGCGCCCGCGCCGAAGCGCCGATCGCGATCAGCCCGAAGGTCATCATGTAGAGCCAACCCAGAGAGAAGAACGCAGCGAGCCGCGCCCAGTCCCCGGCGGCGAGATGCACCGAAGGCAGGATGGCGAGGGTCGCAGCCCCCACCACACCCGCAAGCGCCGCGAGACCGCCGACGGCCAGGGCGAGTGCCGAGACCTTGCCCCGCGCGTAATCGAGGCGCTCCAGCGGGCGCGCGCCGATCAGCGGCAGCACCCCGGCCCGACGGTCGGTCTCGACCATCCGGTAGCCGATCACGATGGCAGAGAAGGCGCCGATCAGGCTGATATAGATCGTGAGATTGCGCAGCAGCGCCAGCGGCGAGCCTTGCGTGACCGGGTTCGGCGGCACCGGCTTGCCATTGGCTTCGAACCAATGCGTGGCGCTCGCGTAGATCGCATCGACCGTCGAGGTCGCGGACCAGCCCAGATA
>NZ_DFRG01000207.1:0-3560 GCF_002378135.1 Thioclava sp. UBA3469 | reverse complement strand
GATTTCCGCGAGGTCTGGCATTCGAAGATGCGCGACGTGCCCTTGGTGAACAAGGCGCTCTCGGTCGAGCCGGTGGGCTTCGTCTCGCACGAGGGGCGCGGACTCGGCGTGCTTGTCAGCCCGTGGTTCATGAACCTGATCATGTTGCCGCGCGACGGCGAGGATTGGTCGGCGCTGGTCCCCGGCGCCAAGGAAAACATCGACTTCCCGTCTGGCACGTACGAGTTCATCCATAACGTCCGCGAGATGGGCGGCGGCTACAAGGCGTGCTCGCTTTTCTCGCCGATGGGCGATTTCCAGACGCAGATGCAGGCGACAGATGTCGCCCGCGCGATCATGACGGAGCTGTTCAAGGACGAGAACCGCGCCGAGACGGATCGCAAATCCGAAATCCGCGCCGGTCGCGAGGCCGAGATTGCCGCGGTCGAGGAGGCGGAGGTTGCGCAGGCGGCGGAAGACGCGCGCGTCGAGGAGATGGCGCAACCGACCCGGCGCAAGCTGATCTCGGGCGGTCTGGCCGAGGATGCGCCGCGCGACGCGGCGGATGACGCGGAATGAACCAGACGCTCGGCATAACCATTGCGCGCGACGGCGCTCGGCTGAAGGCGGTGCTTGCGCTGCCCGCGCCGAGCCCGGTCGAGGCGATGATGCTGGGCAAGACCCCCGAAGAGGTCGCGGAACTGATGCCCCGCCTGTTCAACCTGTGCGGCATGGCGCAGGGTCTCGCGGTGCGGCTGGCGACGGGTCTGGAGACCGCCGGATGCGACCCGCGGCGCGAGATTTTGCGCGACCATCTCTCCAAGCTATGCCTGCGCTGGCCCGCGCTGATCGAGCACGATCCGATGCCGCTGCCCGCGGATTGGTCGAAGGGCGGCGCGGCGTTGCAGCGCTGGATCTGGGGCGGTGCGCGGCCCGCGCGGCTGGCGGATTGGCTGAGTTCCGGTGCGGGGATCAGCCCGCTTCTCGCCGGGATCGCGGAGCGTTTCGCGCCGGGCGAAGCGGTGACCGATCTGCCCGATCTGTCGCAGCCTTTGTCGCTGGTGCCGCAGGAAAATTCCGCCGCTGGTCGGGTGCGCGACGCGGATCTGATGCGTCAGGCCGAAGCAAATCATGGGCGCGGACCGCTCTGGCGGGCGCTGGGGCGCGTGGTCGATCTGGATCGGATGTGCTTCGATGCGCCGCCCGCGCGCCGGATCGCGCCGGGCGTGGCCTCGGTCGCGGCGGCGCGGGGCGCTTATACCTTGCAGGTCAGATTGAATGGCGGTCGTGTGAGCGCGCTCACGCGGATCACGCCGACCGACCATCTGACCGTGCCGGGTGGGATGTTGCAGCGCAGCTTGGAGACCCTGCCCGCAGAGAAAGCGTCTTTGGCAAGCTTGGTTGTGGACATACTCGATCCCTGCGTGCCAGTTCTGATGCGGGAGGTCGCCGATGCATGAGATGTCGATCGCCGAAGGCATCCGCGGCGTGATCGAGGATGCGGCCAAGGCCAACAGCTTTTCGCGCGTGACCACGCTGCGGCTCGAAATCGGGCGCTTCGCAGGCGTCGAGAAACACGCGCTGGAATTCGCCTTCGACGTGGTGATGCGCGGCTCGCCCGCGGAAGGTGCGGAATTGCAGATTATCGACATCCCCGGCAAAGCGCTCTGCTATGATTGCGCGGAGAGCGTGGAAATCGAACATCGACTGGACCCTTGCCCGAACTGCGGCGGCGGCAAATTGCTCGCGCAGGGCGGCGAGGAGATGCGGATCAAGGATATGGAGGTGCTCTGATGTGCACGGTGTGCGGATGCAGCGGACATAGCGTGGAAGATCAGTTCCGCGCCCATCTGGAAAAGAGCGGTCAGGCCGTGCCGAAAGCGGCGCCTCTGGCGGTACTCGCGCAAGGAGCCCCGGCACCCGGGCAGGGCCATCATTCTCACGATCACGCCCCCCACCATCACCACCACGACCACGGCGATATCCATATCGGCCTTGGGGCGGCAGGCACCGAAGTGCCGGGCATGAGCCAGGAACGTCTGATCGAGATCGAGACCGATATCCTGTCGAAAAACAATGATTTCGCCGGGAAGAACCGGGCACGACTGGCGCAGAAGGGCATCTTCGCGACCAACCTCGTCTCCTCTCCCGGCTCGGGCAAGACCACGCTTCTGTGCCGCACGATCGAGATGCTGGGCGAAGCGCCGCTCGCCGTCATCGAGGGCGACCAGCAGACCACCAATGACGCGGACCGCATCCGCGCGACAGGCGCGAAGGCCATTCAGGTAAACACCGGCAAGGGCTGCCACCTCGACGGGCGCATGGTGGAAACTGCGCTGGACCGGCTCGCGCTGCCCGAAGGGTCGCTGCTGTTCATCGAGAATGTCGGTAACCTCGTCTGCCCCGCCGCCTTTGATCTGGGCGAGGATGCGAAGGTCGCGATCCTGTCGGTCACCGAGGGCGAGGACAAACCGCTGAAATATCCGGACATGTTCGCAGCCGCCGGTCTCGCGATCCTCAACAAGACCGATCTGGCCCCCTATTGCGATGTCGATCTCGATCTCTACGAGGCCAACATCAAGCGCGTGAACCCGGAGATCGAGGTGCTGCGCGTCTCGGCCCGCACGGGCGAGGGGATGCAGGCGTGGCTCGATTGGCTCAAGCGCGGGCTCGACCGGAAGGCCGCGTCATGACCGGCTCGACCCCGGCCATCCTCCTCGTCGATGACGAGCCCCATTCGCTTCAGGCGATGAAAATGGCGCTTGAGGACGAGTTCGAGATCCTCACCGCGCCGGGGGCTGAAGAGGCGATGGCGGTACTCGAAGAGGAATGGGTGCAGGTGATCTTCTGCGATCAGCGGATGCCCGGCCGCTCGGGGGTCGAGTTCCTCACCGAGGTGCGCGAGCGCTGGCCGGAAACGGTGCGCATCGTCATCACCGGCTATACCGACAGCGCGTCGATGGTGGCCGCGATCAACGATGCGGGCATTCACCAGTTTATCGCCAAACCCTGGCATCCCGAGCAGCTTCTGGCGGTGGCCCGCAATGCCGCGCGGATGTTCCAGCTATCGCGCGAGAACGAGCGGCTGACGCTGGAGATGCGGTTCCTCAACTCGACCACCGAGACGCGGGTCGAGAAGCGGCGGCGGTCCTTGCGCGAGGGTATGGGATTCGAGACGATCCTGCGCGCGCCCAATTCCGCGATGAACGCGGCGGTCACTCTCGCGCGGCAATATGCCAGCTTCGACGTGCCGGTGCTGATGACGGGCGAGCCGGGCACGGGCAAGACGCAGATGGCCCGCGCGATGCATTACGGCTCGCTGCGCTCGGAGAAGCCGTTCTATGAATTGAACATTTCCGGCATGCCGGAAGATCTCGCGATGGTCGAGCTGTTCGGCGCCAAGCGCGGTGTGCTGCCCGGTGGCGTGGCCAAGATCGGGCTGGCGCAGAAAGCCGATCGCGGCACGCTCTATCTGGCGGGGATCGAGGGCGCGAGCCCGGCATTGCAACTCGCGCTGCACCGGATGCTGCGCGACGGGGTCGTGACGCCGGTCGGCGGGCAGGAGGCGGTCTCGACCAACC
>NZ_DFRG01000139.1:0-2583 GCF_002378135.1 Thioclava sp. UBA3469 | reverse complement strand
CCGAGACATTCGTCGGCGCATCCGGCGCGGTCGCGGGGACCGGGAAGGTGAAGGTGACGGTGTAGGTGGTATTGGTCGTGCTGTTTCCGCCCGACGAGATGCCCGATGCATAATAGAGCGTGACCGGAACTCCGCTGGCCGGATAGGTCGTGGGGGGCGT
This sequence comes from Thioclava sp. UBA3469, assembly GCF_002378135.1. Taxonomy (NCBI): domain Bacteria; kingdom Pseudomonadati; phylum Pseudomonadota; class Alphaproteobacteria; order Rhodobacterales; family Paracoccaceae; genus Thioclava; species Thioclava sp. UBA3469. The sequence continues at coordinate 2,423 of NZ_DFRG01000139.1, read as the reverse complement.
GTCCAGAGTGACAGAGTAGGTGTTGAACACCAGATTGCCACCGAGGCTCGGATCGCTTGAAGAGGGGCCGGGAGTGATCGTGATCTTCGCCCCTGAGGCCGGATCCGAAAAGGTTTTAGGGGTTGGGCTATTGCCCGCCGCGATGGGTTGGGCCGTAATTGGGTAGAGGTTCGCGTTGAGGCCGCTGGCGTCGAACAGACCCCAGCGGACATCGCCGCATTCCGCACTCACGTTGAGCGTCTTTGTCGAACCCTGCCCGCCATCCAATAACAGTGTCGTGCCGGTGCCGCAGGCGGCCAGAGAGGCGCTCGCCCCGGCGGTTGTCAGAAGCACGCCTGCCAGAAGTCGCAAAATGAAAATCCGGAGGGTCGAAATTCGCGTTATGCGAGAAAACTGGTTGGATGCCTGATTGACGGCGCATGCGATGCGACCGCTCAGCGTCAATGCCCTGAACATATCTTGTTGTCCCCACTGAAATTGCAGCGTGGCTCGGACGCATCAAAGAAAATCGTCTGAAAATCCCCGTGGGGCAATTGGTAAAATAATGCGCGAGTCTCTGCTCCCTGATGTTGACGCTATGTCGCGTATTAATTTTCGTCAATCTTTAGCGCGTATTGCCGGTATCTTGCCGAAATGTGCCGACAGGGCTGTGGCGCGAAGAGCGCAGTCGCCGGGTGGCCAGGGACGCCATCTGCAGCGCTCTCGCGCGCGCATCGCGAGCTCCCGTTTAGGTAATTTGTCAATATAACCACACAACACATAGTTGTAAGTTGTCGCAGAACATGTTCGCCCGTAGCCTCGCCTTAGAGGAGAATTCAAGGGAACAATTCGATGGAACCATTTCTGGGCATGATCATGCCCGTAGCCTTCGATTTTGCGCCGCAGGGCTGGGCGCTGTGTAATGGGCAGTTGATGAGTATCGCGCAATATTCGGCGCTTTTCTCGCTTCTCGGGACCGAGTTCGGCGGGGACGGGCGGACCACGTTCGGCCTTCCGGATCTTCGTGGGCGCAGCCCGCGCGGTGCCGCCATGCAGACGCGAGGGCAAAAACTGGGAAGCGAGGCGGTCACGCTCACGGACGCCACGATGCCCAGTCACAGCCACCCTTTCGTGGCCTCGCAGCTGGCGATCGCGGGACGCGCGCCGATTGCGCCCGACGACATGGTGATCGCTTCGGGCAATATTCCCGCTGGCAATCTCTATGGCAGCGCCGAGGCGCCGGTCGCGCTGGCGCAGACCAATATCGGTCACACGGGCGGCGGCATTGCGCATCCCAACATGCAGCCCTCGCTTTGCGTCAATTACGTCATCGCCCTCCAGGGCATCTTCCCGCAGCGCTCGTAAGGCGCAACGGATCCGCCGGAACGGAGAGGATATATTCATGGAACCCTTTATCGGACAGATCATGCTGTTTGCCTTCCCGCGCACGCCGCGCGGCTGGCTCAGCTGTCAGGGGCAGTTGTTGCCCATCAATCAATATCAGATGCTGTTCTCGCTTATCGGAACCCAATATGGCGGCGACGGCGTCACGACTTTCGGCGTGCCGGATCTGCGTGGGCGCATTCCGCTCGGCATGGGACACGCGCCGGGACTGTCGGTCTACAAGGTCGGCGATAAGGTCGGGGAGGAGACGGTCACGCTGAGCGTCGCGGAGATGCCGTCGCATTCCCACGCGATCCAGGCGTCGAGCCAGAGCCCGGCGGCCAACGCGACCGCCGTGCCCGGCCCGGAGGTCGAGTTCGCGACCGCAGATGGCGCTGGTGTCACGCGCTATTCGGCTCAGCCCGGTGGCGCGCCCGCGACGCTGAATCCGGCCTCGATCGGGTCGAGCGGTGCGTCCCACCCGCACCAGAACATGATGCCGACCACGGTGATGAACTACTGCATCGCCTATGACGGTATTTACCCGCCGCGCTCGTAAGCGCGCCCGGTCTTTTCGGAAAGGACAGGATATGGACCCCATTCTTTGCACGGTCATGCCATTTCCCTACAACTTCATTCCCCAGGGCTGGATGCCGTGTGACGGCCAGCTTGTCGCGATTTCGCAATACACGGCGGTCTTCTCGTTGATCGGGACGACCTATGGCGGGGACGGGCGCACGACCTTCGGTCTGCCCAATCTCAACGGGGGCAGTGGTTTGCCCTCGAGCGTCGTTGCCGGGCAGGGCGCAGGGCCGGGGCTTACCCCTCGCGCGCTCGGCCAGCGGGTGGGCAGCGATACGGTGACGCTGACCGAGGCCGATCTGCCGCCGCATTCGCATTCGCTTTCGGTGTTTCCCGAAGGCGCGGATGCGAGCGCCGCGCCGACTGCAGGCGATACCTGGATCTCGACGGGGGCCAATGGCTATACCGGCACGCCGATCCAGGAGGCGACCAGCTTTGCGCCCGGCGCGATCGCACCCGCCGGGAGCAGCCAGCCGCAT
>NZ_DFRG01000103.1:0-13568 GCF_002378135.1 Thioclava sp. UBA3469 | reverse complement strand
TCAACGCGACCGATGGCACGACCATTCCCGCCGGGGTACAGCTAGGCCTCGGCGTGCGCCCGACCGCCGTGACGGTCAACATCGCGCAAGGCTCGCTCAGCGCGACGGGCGGCGATCTGGACCTCGCGATCGACGGCAATGGCTATCTCGAGGTGACGCTGCCCTCTGGCATCTCCGCCTACACGCGCGACGGTGGGCTCAAGCGCAACGGCACCGGACAGATCGTGACGTCGGACGGCTATCCGGTCGTGCCCGAGATCACCATTCCGAACGACGCGCGCGCCGTGGCGATCAACGCGCAAGGCGAGGTTTATGCATATTTCAGCAATCAGGTCGCGCCGCAGCTACTCGGCCAGTTCACCTTGGCGAATTTCTCAAACCAGAAGGGGCTGGAGGCGATCGGATCGAACCTGTTTCTCGAAACCGGGGCCTCGGGGCCGCCCAATGTGAATACGCCCGGCGCGGATGAGTTGGGCACGCTGCGGCAGGGCTATCTGGAAGAAAGCTCGGTCGATCCGGTGCGCGAGATCACAGAGCTGATCAAGGCGCAGCGCGGCTACGAGTTGAACGCGAAGGTCATTTCCGCCGCCGATCAGATGCTTGGCGCGACGACGCAGGTGCGGTGATGCTGAGGCGGGCGATCCTGATTGCGGCATCCGGTCTTTTCCCGGGCCACGCCTTGGCGGACACGCTCGTCGCGCTGCACACCATGCGCGCCCGGACGATCGTCGCCCCCGCAGATGTCGGGCTGCAACCGGGCGAGATGGCCGGGGCGTTGACCGGGCCGGAGGAAGCGATCGGCCTCGAGACGCGTGGGGTGATCTATGCCGGTCGCCCGATCCGAGCCCGCGATCTGGGGCAGCCCGCCATTGTCGAGCGCAATCAGATCATCCCGCTCCTGTTCCGCCGCGGCTCGTTGGAGATCCGAACCGAAGGCCGAGCGCTCGATCGCGCCGGCATCGGAGAGACGATCCGCGTGATGAACGCCGCTTCGAAAACCGTGGTCTCCGCGACGCTTGGCGCTGACGGAACCGCCCATGTTGCCCCATGAGGAATTCGCGATGAAATCTCCTGCCCTGTTGCTTTTGTCGATCACGCTCATCGCCTGCGGGCGGCTCGAGCAGGTCGGTAAGGCGCCCGGATTCACGCCGATGGAAGGCGGGAACGAGTTCTACGCCATGGCCTCCTCACCACTGCCCGTCACGACGGAGGCGCGCAGCCCCGAACAAGAAGCCTCTCTTTGGTCAGGTGCGCGCAACTCGCTGTTGGGCGACCCACGCGCCGCCAAGCGGGGCGATATCCTCACCGTCGTGATTGAGATTAACGATAAGGCCGAGATCTCGAATTCGACGGGCCGCTCGCGCAGCGGATCGGATACGATGGGGGTGACCTCCATGCTCGGCATTCCCCAGCGCATCGACAGGCGTCTGCCAGACGGGGCGAGCATGGCCGACGCCGTCTCGACCAATTCGAATTCGACCTATTCCGGCGACGGGCAGGTATCGCGCAACGAGAAACTGACCCTGCGCGTGGCCGCAACGATCATCGAGACGCTCCCGAATGGCGTGTTGCGTATTCAGGGCAGCCAGGAGGTGCGGGTGAATTTCGAGGTGCGCGAGCTGATCGTCACCGGTTTCGTGCGCCCCGCCGATGTGAGCCGCCAGAACGAGATCACCTATGACAAGATCGCTGGCGCGCGGATTTCCTATGGCGGGCGCGGGCAGATCACCGATGTGCAGCAGCCGCGCTACGGCCAGCAGATCGCCGATATTCTCCTGCCCTTCTGAGGTTTCGAAATGCTTGGTAAACTCCTCCCGCTTCTCCTCGGTCTGATCGGCCTCGCCGGTGGCGGTGCGGCCGGGTATTTCCTGCGCCCCGCCCCTCCGCCCGCAGAACATGCCGCCGACCCGACCGCTGCAGAGGGGGCAGCGGAAGGAGATCACGGCGCCGCTGCGGAGGCTCATGGGGACCCGGCCGCTGCCGACCATGGGGCCGAGGGCGATGTCACCTCCGAATTCGTCAAGCTCAACAACCAGTTCATCGTGCCGCTGGTAACCGAGTCGCGCATCTCCGGCATGGTCATCCTGTCGCTCAGCCTCGAGGTGAAGGTCGGCGAAACAGAAACCGTCTACCGCGCTGAGCCGAAATTGCGCGATGCGTTCCTGCAGGTGCTGTTCGATCACGCGAATACGGGGGGATTTCAGGGCCTGTTCACGGATTCCGCGAACATGTCGCGCCTGCGTCGCGCCCTGACCGAGACCGCACGTAGCATTCTAGGTCCCGGTGTTCTTGCGGTTCTGGTTTCCGATATCGTGCGTCAGGACAGCTAGGTCCGATCCGTAATCTCTGCGAAAGACGAGAAGTCCCGCGCCTCAGCGCGGTGCGCCTCGTTTCGGGTGACCGAGTTTCGTGACAACGTCATGGCGACCCACCGCGCGCGCGGTTGCGCCATGCTGCGCAGCAAGCGCGGGGTCGAGCTCCTTCCGCGCGGCGCGTAGCCGCGTGTCTTCCAGCGACAGGTAGCGCAGATAGGCGAGGGTGCTTTGCCCGGAGGCTGGTTCCTGCGCGAGCGTCTCCCGGGTCGACCGATCCTCTGCCTGTAGGCTGGCAATTCGCGCATCGAGCGCGCGCGCCCGGGCGTTCAGCCGTGCGAGCGCAGCCAACTCCGCCTCCCGCTGCATACGGGTCAATCGGGCGAGCGCCGCCAGCCGCTTTCCCTGCAATTTGCTCATTTGCGCCATGCTGCACCTCCGCGGGCCGCCTTGCGCATCTTCTCCGCAAAGCGGATCGCCGCCGCCACGGGTTTGTAATGCTCCGGTCGGATTTCCTCGCCGATCTCGATCGCCGCGAACAGCGCCCGCGCGGTCGGCGGGTCCGAATGCACGGGCACCGCATTTTCCGCCGCGATCTCGCGGATCCGCGCCGCGATCGCATCGACCCCTTTCGACAGGCAGACCGGCGCACGACCCGAGGCGCGATCCCATTTCAGCGCGACCGCGTAATGGGTTGGGTTGACGATCACGACATCGGCCTTGGCGGTGTCGGGAACCGATTGCCGCATCGCAAGCTCCATCCCCTTCTGACGTCGCTGTGCCTTCAGATGAGGATCGCCTTCGGATTGCTTCATTTCGTCGGTCAATTCCTTGCGCGTCATCCGGTTGCGGCGCAGGAATTCGGACCGCTGCCAAAGATAGTCGATCGCGCCCATCGTGGCGGCGAGGGCAGTGACGATCATCAGAAACTCGGCGATCATCCGAAACAGCAATCCCACGATCTGCACCGGTTCGAGACGCTGCGTGAGCAAAATCAGATCGGCGCGCGCCCTGAGGTAAATGAAAAGAATCGTCGCGATCACTGCGAGTTTCGTCGCGCTCTTGGCGAATTCGAACAGCCCGCTGCGTCCGAATTTCTGCGCAGCATTCTTCAGCGGATTGATCCGGCTGAGCTTTGGCTGGATCTTGTCGGGCGCGACCACGATCGCGCGTTGTGCCCAGTAGGCGACGAGCGCGGCGATCATCGGCACCACGAAAAACGGCGCGAGCGGCAGGAGCAGCGTGCCGATAATCCGTCCGCCCAGTGCCGTCCCGCCACCAAGAAACTGCGCCGCCATCTCATCGGCGCGATCCAGCATCGCCATCGCGCCACTGCCGAACCGCGTCACGCTGTAGATGCCAAGGCCGAGCAGCGTCGCAAGAAAGCTGCCATAGACGGCGGCCACGGAAATCTCGGTCGAGCGCACCAGATCGCCCTTGCGCCGTGCTTCCTCCAACTTCTGCGGGGTTGGATCGAATTCCTTTTCGCCGGCGTCGTCTTCGCTCATCGCACGGCTCCGAACGGGTTGCCGAGGAAGGCCATGACCGCCTCGCGCCAGATCGCAATGGCGGTGGGCGCACATAGTGCAAGCAGGATCAGCCCGCCTGCCGTGAGTGCCGGGGCGCCGACGAACGCCACCATCAGCTGCGGCATGGCTCGGTTAATCGCGCCAAGCGCGACGTTGTAGATCAGCCCGGTGACCGCGAAGGGGGCGGCGAGCTTGAAGGCGAGCGAAAACGCATGCGCGACACCCGAGACGCCCCAGCGCCGCAGCGCATCCGGATCGGGCCATTTGCCCACCGGTAACACCTGATAGGTGCCGATCAGAAACTCGATGAGTTGGACATGAAATCCGAGGCTCATCAGCACCGCGATACCGGCGATCAGCAGCAGGTTCCCGATCGCGGGTTGCGGTTCCCCGCCCATTCCGCCGAGCAGCTGCGAGAGCGAACTCGACTGCGCCGCCATTGTGCCTGCGATTTGCAGAGCGAAGACAAAGGCGCGCAATCCGAAGCCAAGAAAGAGGCCGATCGCGATTTCCGAGATCAACCAAATCGGCAAAGCCGTCCCTTGGTCGAAACTGGCGAGCGTCGGCGCGACGGCCGGAACCGTCACCAGGGTTATCGCGAGTGCGACCCCCGTCTTGATCCGCGCCGGCAGGCTCGTCTCGCCAAAGCCCGGGGCCATGGCGACAATCCCGCCCACCCGCAGCAAGACAATGAAACCTATGAACAAAAAGCTTCGTGCTTGTTGCAGGATCTCGCTGAGCAGATCGAGAAGTGACGGGCTCATGCGGGGACCTGTCCGACCATCGCGGGCCGCGCCTCCAGGCCGATTTCTTCGTAGCTCAGGACCGGCGCGTTCAGCCCTTTCGCGTTGATGACCGTGCGCAAGAAACGCCGCCTGCGCCCTGAAGAGACCAGTGCCGGGAAGGTTCCCGCTTGCGCCGACCCGGCGAGTTTCTCGGCGATATTCGCCGCCAGCTTGTTGAACAGGTCAGGTGGCAAGGCGACATCGCTGCCCGCCTCGCCACCGATCGTGTATTTTCCGAAGCGTTCCTCCCAATCGGGCGCCAGCTGGATCAGGGGAATCGTGCCGTCCTCGCGACGCAGATCGGCGACGAGCTGGAAGCCGAGGCGCTGCCGTACATGTTCGCAGATCTGCTCGGGGCTTTGCAGGTGGCGCGCCTCCGAGATCGCCTCGACGATCAGCAGAAGGTTGCGGATCGAGACCCGTTCATCGAGCAATAGCCTTAACACCGAAAGCAGAAGATCGACCGGCACCTTGTCGGGAATGAGCTCGTCGAGAACGCGTCGATTGGCTTGTGCGCGCGTCGGATCGGAGAGGTTCGCGACTTCGTCGAGCAGCCGACGCAGCGCCCGCAACGTCATCAACCGCGAGAAATTCGCCTTTATCACTTCAAGAAGATGCGTCGCGAGCACCTCCGTCGGCCCGACCACGGTCGAGCCGGCGAGCGCCGCGTCTTCCTGCTGATGGGCGGGCACCCAAAGCGCGGGCGCGTGAAACACCGGTTCGCGGACCTCCTCGCCGTCGGGCAGAAAATCGCGATTGTCCGCGATCAGCGCAAGAACATGCTCCGGCATCAGCCGATCGCGTGCCTGCTCCACACCCTGAACGCGGATGCGGTAATGACCGGGCGGCAAGGTTGCGTCGTCGGTCAGGCGAATTTCGGGGAGGATCAATCCGAAATTCGCCGCGACGTGATTGCGCATGTTGGAGATGCGCGCGTCCAGACCCGTCGCCGGATCGAGCGCCATCTTGACCAGATCCGGGGCGAATTCGACATGGATATCGTCGATGTCGAGCACGTCACCCATCGATTTCTGCTTCGGCCCGGTCTCTGGCGCGGGCATTTTCATCGCTTCGCGCCGTGCACGCGCCCTTTCGGCGCGCCGCAGCATATAGGCCGCCGTGCCGAGGATGACGGCCCCTGCGGTGAACGGCACGAAGGGGAGGCCGGGCACGAGACCGAAAAGCGCCATCAAGACCGCAACGGTGGTCAGGGCGGCCGGGTATTTACCAAGCTGGCGGAACAACTCCAGATCGGTGGAGCCTTTCGCCCCGCCGCGCGACAGAAGGATGGCCGCCGCGATCGAGATGATGACCGCCGGTATCTGGCTGACGAGGCCGTCGCCGACCGTGAGGATCGCATAGGTCTCAAGCGCGCGATCGAGCGGCATTCCATGCACGACGGTGCCGATAAGCAGCCCGACCACGAGGTTGAGCATCGTGATTAACAGCCCGGCAACCGCGTCCCCTTTGACGAATTTGGATGCCCCGTCGAGCGAGCCGAAAAAGGTGGTTTCCGCCTGCTCGCGTTCGCGCCGCTCTCGCGCTTCGGCATGGTCGATCGCGCCCGCATTCATGTCGCTGTCGATCGCGAGTTGCTTACCCGGCATCGCGTCGAGCGCGAAGCGCGCGCCGACCTCGGCCATGCGCCCCGCGCCTTTGGTGATCACGATGAAATTCACGATCAGGATGACGCAGAACACGACTAGCCCGATCAGGACCGAGCCGCTCATGATGAAATTCGCGAACCCTTCGATAACGCCACCCGCCGCACCCGTGCCCGTGTGTCCGTTTCCGATGATGAGTTTCGTAGAGGTAACGTTCAGCGACAGCCGCAGCATGAGCGTCGCAAGGAGAATGGTCGGAAAGGCGGAGAAATCGAGCGGACGTTCGATGAAGAGGGTGACGGTGAAGATCAGGATCGCGAGGGCGAAAGAGGTGGCGAGACCGATGTCGAGGATCCAGGAGGGCACCGGCAGGATCATCATCGCGATGACCGCCATCAGTGCGAGCGCCAGCAGGATCGTTGGCTGAAACGCGCGTTGCACGAGCGGGGTCGCCATCACATCCCTCGCGCTTTCCGCGCGGCACGCGCGAACAGGGAGGCGCCCGGGGCACCGCCCGCCGGTGGCGGCTCTGCGTCTTTCGACCTGAGCAGAAGCGGATAGCGGTTCCCTCGGCGTTGTGCTTGGGACGCGCTTTGTGCCAGCACGATGTCGGGAATATCAGGCAATGGACTGGCCGCGGCGGCGGAAGTGGTCATCACGTCTTTCGGGCCGCTTCTGCCCGCGAGTTTCGCGTAAAACCGGGCAAAGCGTGTCGAATAGCTGTTCGCACGCTTAGGCGTTCGCGAGTGATAGGCGCCCGCCGCTTTCTTCCAGTCACCGCTTTCTGCATAGAGCGATTTCAGAAACTGTGCCGCGTATCGAGCGTTTTCCAACGGGTCGAACATGTCTTCGATCGATGAGAAATGCTGCCCGTGCCATTTGAAATTGATCTGGAAACAGCCGACGTCGAAGCTTCGCGCGCCGCGTTTGAATTCCTTGAAAACGTAAGCGAGCGCCAAATCCCGGTTGTCGAACCAATGCCCAGCGCCTTCCATATTCACGGTCCACGGCCACGGCTCGAAGCCACCCGCGCCTTTGCGGCCGGTCTCATTTAGCGAGATCGCCATGAGCACCGCATAAGGAACGCCGCTTTCGCGCGAGGCTTGCTTCGCGGCGGCCTCGCATAGCTGGGGTTGCCCCGCCGCGGATAGCGGAACGAGGGTTAGACAGAGGACATAGAGAGCCCGCCGAAACCAAGGCATGGGATTTTCCCTTTGCAGTGCAATTCTTGCAAACCCAGACCTAGCGGCCAAAGATTTAGAAACCGTTTGCGCCGTTTCTGCGCGTCATTCCTGCGCTGTCGGCAAGGCAAGACGGTCGAGCATTTTCGACAGCGTTTCCCGCTCGGCCTGGCTTCGCTCCAATAGGTTGCGCGCTTGAGTGATCGGGCCGCCTTGGACCTCCGCCTCAGGCGGAGGCGGCGCAACGAAAGTTTTCAAAAACTGCTTCTCCACCGGATCGGGCGAGGTCTCCAGATTTGACCAGTCGCCCTTATGCCAGGACTGCGCGCGCGCATCGTCTGAATTGCCCGCGCGCAGGTAGGCGGCACGCGCGTCGTCGTGTCGACCGAGCCGGGATAAAGCCTCCGCCCGGAGTTGCTCGACTTGCTGACCGCCGAGGTCTTTCAGATGGGCGAGAGCAGCTGCAGGGTCCAACTCAAGAAGCGCTGCCTTAGCGAGCAGAGTTTTGTCCTGCTCCGTCAATGGCGCTGCCTTGCCGAGGAGGCGCACGGCGACGGCCGGCATTCCCAGAGAGATTGCGCGTCCGGCCAATTCTTGTCGCAGGTCCGGTATCTGCGCGACCTCCTCGGCAAGTGGCAATTCGTCGTAGAGAGTTCGAAGGAAATCCGCGTCGCTGGCTTGACCAACCAATCGTGTGAATATTGCCGCGAGCGTGCCGTTTGAGTCCGCGATCATGGTCGCATCGGCATAAATCTCAAAAGCTTTAGGAAATTCGGAATTCGCGGCGTGCCCGATCGCAGCGATGCGCCGCAGCTCCGGTGCCTCCGGCGCTTTGGCGAGTTCGAAGGCGAGCGCCTCTGCATTGGCGAGAGCTGCCGGATCGACCTCTCCGCCCGCATCGATCTGGCCGTTGAGCCATAGGATCAACGCGCGCAACCCCTGCTCTGAATTCGTCTTCGAAAGCGCCTCAAGGTTACCCAAAGCTTGTGGATCCGCATCTTGCGCTTGGATTTCCGCCTCCACTGTATCAAGCGCAGTTCGATCCTCCGTGGTTATTCGGCTGACCGCGGGTTCGAGAGAGCGTGCCACATCTGCGGCCCCAATCTGCGTGAGCCGAGCCACAAGGTTTGGCGCCAGAGACCGTCGCAGATCCGCCGGAAGTGCTTCGAAATTTCGGCGCAGCGCGGCGAATGCGACATCTCGTTTTTCGGGCGGCGGGTCTGATGCAAGGAAAGCCCAAAGCGCGACCGCACCATCGCAATCGGTGAGCCGCGCGAGCGGCGATGCGGCGGCGGCAGGGTCCTGATCGAGAACCGATCCGACAAAGAGCAGAGCATCTTTGCCAGGACCATCCTTACCCATGTCGCGCAAAAGCGCGCGGGCCTCCGTCCCGAAACCGAAGGCGATGTATAGCCCTGCCAAAGCCATCACCTTACGCGGGTTGGGGACATCGAATTCGCCCAAAAGATCACGGCGTGCATCGCTGATCTGCGCGAAGGCCGGGCGCTCGTCGATCCAGCTCGCGAGGTCGAAATATCGATCGGGAGGGCACTCGGATACCTCCAGTTGCGTCTGGGGTGGCGTGACGAGATGATCGCGATCAATCACGGTCATCGAATCGACTGCGAGATGCGGCGGCAGTGTCGGCGCGGGTGGACCCATCGGATTGTCAGCGCTCTCCGTGATCGTCTCGTTTGCCGGAGAGTTTGCTTGTTGTCCGCTTTTTGAAGGCCGGGCCTCTGAAGGCTTCACCTGAGCCGAGACGAGCCCCTGCGATGCCGCCCGCGAAATCTGGCGTAAGAGACTCTCTTCAATGCCATCAAGTCGCGGATCCGGTTTCGGCGGGATTTGCGGCTTGGGTGCGCCGTCCGAGATCGTCACCGGCGCAGCGGTGGTTTCGCGCATATGCGGCGGCTGCCAGAAGAGGTCGAGATAGTCCCGTCCAATCGCGACAGGCTGAACGGTTCTTTGCCGGGGCGGGGAGGATGGCCGCGGCGCATTCGTTGACCTAGATTCGGGTCGGTTGCGAATTGTAGCAGCTGGCGGCAGCGCGGTTTGATCTGGGGGGGCATCCTTGAGGTCGACGACGAATGCACCGCTCTCGAGAGAAAAGGTTTCGGGAACGATTCCGGGTGCGAGTTTCAGAAGAAGCGTGCCATCCGGCTCTGCAATAAGTGCATTCAACCTGTCACACGGGATCAACTCGAACACGTTTTGAATCGCATATTGCGGATTTGATGCGTCGGTCGCGAGGCGAAAACCTCCATCTACGGGTGCAAGAGCCCGACTGGCCGATGCGGGCAGATAGACCACGAGGCGGGAAAAGCCGTCATGTTCGCCCGATTTGACCGGAATTGGCGTGGCATAAGCTGGAGTGAAGGGCAGCAGAAAAAGAAGCGCGATCCAGAACCTCATGCCGCCTCCGATTTCACCGACTTCAAGGCCTCCTCGAGGTCGGAGAAGCTTGGGCGAATGTGGTGGGGCGTGTTCTGGCGACCGACCTCGATGCAGATATTGGTTGCGTGATTGTGCAGGTTGGCGATCAACACCTCGCGGATCAGTTTGTAGAAGTGGCTGTCTTCGTCGATCACCCCCTTCATCCGGCTCGCGAAGGGGGCGATGAATCCGTAGGCGAGGAACACGCCGAGAAAGGTCCCGACAAGCGCGCCGCCGATCATCTTGCCGAGAATTTCGGGGGGCTGGTCGATCGACCCCATGGTCTTGATGACCCCGAGCACCGCCGCGACGATCCCGAGCGCGGGCATCGCGTCGGCAACCGACTGCATCGCGTGGCTCGAATGCATGGCGTGGTGGTAATTCGCCTCGAGCTGCTTATCGAGCACCTCTTCCACTTGCATAGGGTCGTCGTAATTCATCGAGGCCGATCGCATCGTATCGCAGATGATGTCGATCGCCTCGTGATCGTGCAGGATTTTCGGATACTTCCCGAAAATCGAAGAGCTCTCCGGGTCTTCGATATGCTCTTCGATCGCGACGGGGTTCTGACGGGCAAGCCGGATCAGTTCGAACAACAGGCAAAGAAGATCGCGGTAGTCGTCGGGCTTCCATTTCGGTCCTTTGAAAACCTTTCCGACATCCTTCAGCGTGTGCTTGATCGAGGCCATGTCGTTCGACAGAACGAAGGCGCCGACGGCGGCGCCGCCGATCATGATCATCTCGAAGGGCAGGGATTTCAGGATGATCCCCATCTTCCCGCCCGCCGCGACATAGCCGCCGAAAACCATCGCGAAGATGATCACGATGCCGATGATGCCGATCATGGAAAGCCCCTTCCGTTTCTCTTGGGCGACTTTAAATGATTCGGTTTAAGAAATGCCCAAGACCCTTAACGTCTGCCTCAGTCGCGGGGCGCGCCTGCGTTGCGACCCGCCATCAGGACGCTGATCGCGTAGGCCGTTTTCGGCTCGAGGCTTTCCATAACCGCGGCTGCAGCAGCGGGGCGCATCCGGGCGAGAAAACCTGCGGCGAAATTCGGGTCCATTTCGGCAAATAGCGGCGCGGCCTGTTTCGGCTTCATGTTCTCGTAAAGGGTGACGAGCTTCCCGACATCTTTTTCGGCCGCGCCATCTGCCACGGCCACGGTCTTGGACAGCGCCTCTTCCGCCGCAACGAGATCATTCAGCCGCGCTTCCAATCGGGTTTCCGCAAGCGCGAGCGCATTTCGGCGGTCGCTCAACAACCCTTCCTGTTCGACGAGTTTCGCCTCTCGCACCTTGAGATCTGCAAGCATTGCCATGAACCCCGCGTCGTCGATGCAATCGTCTTCCGGTTTTGCCGCCTCGGTCTCGTGCGCGGGGCCGGTCGCCTCGCGCGCCCAGGCTCCGAATTGCGCAAGCTGCAATCCGCCGGACAGGACGAAAAGCGCGGCGATGATCCAGAGCGCACCGCGGCCCGGGCGGGATTTGCGACGGCCGGGTTTGCGCTTGGGCAGACGGTTCATTGCGCCGCCTCCATATCCGTTTCCCGGTGCCGTCGGCGCAGCACACGGCGGCGCGGTTCACCGTCATCGGGCAGATCGTGCAGCGAGGCCAGAAGCAGTTCGAGCTTCTCCGCACCTGCTTCCGCGCGTTCCGTCAGGGCGCGCAATTGCCGCTCGGACGTACCCGCGGTCGCCTGCGCCCGCTCGAGCGCGCGCGTCATGTCATCGACCTGTGCGGACAGCACGGCGATCGCCCCGCCCATCCCGGTCTCCAGCTGATTGAACCGCTTGAGTCTGCGCGCGAGCACGAAGCAATAAATCGCCGCCGCCATGGCCGCGAGTCCGGATGTGATTTCAGCAAGGAATTGCATTGCTCTCTCCCTCAGTTCAGCACGAATTCGATGACCAGAAGGTCGCGCACGCGCCCGTCTCCGGTGACCAGTTGCACCCGCCGCAACATCTGCGCGCGCAGGCGCATCATCGCGTTTGGATCCTCCAGAAGGCTGACATCGACCGCGCGCAAATACCCATTCAGCACGTCCATCACGCGCGGCTTCAAAAGCTCCACGTCATGTTGATAGGCGCTGGGTACCTCAAGCTCGGCTGCGAAACGCAGATGGCGCGCGGATGCCCCGCTCAGCGTGATCGCGAGCGGTTCGAGTGCGACATAGGCGATTTCGGGAAGCGCCTCGGGTGTGTGCGTCTCCGGCCCGGCGGCGCCGTGCGCCGTGTCCGGAGGCGCGAGAATCAGCCCCGAATAGACCGCATAGAAGCCCCCGCCGCCCAGAAGAAGCATGAGCACGAGACCGATCACGAGCATCAGCTTGGACTTTTTCTTTGGTGGCTCTTCGGCCTCTGCAGTGGCATCCGTCATGGGGGCCTCGCTGTTGCGGTTCGAGACTTGGAATACCCGAGTCGGACTAACCGATTGTTAATCGCATTAAGGGAAGGTGCCTGCGACGCTCGGGTAGAACGCCCGCTCTCTGGAGGTTCGTCTTGCAGCAACTCATCGACACTTGGGCCGGCTTGGATATGCGCAGGAAACTCGCCGCAGTTTTTGGGGTGATCGCCATGATCGCCACGGTTTTCGCCATCGGGTCGATCGCGTCGAAGCCGACGTTTGCGTTGCTTTACGCGGGGCTTGGCAGTGCGGAATCGGGGGAGGTGATCTCGGCGCTCGAACAGCGCGGTGTGGCCTATGAGGTGCGTGGCGATTCGATTTTCGTCGCGGCGCCGCAGCGCGACGAATTGCGTATGACGCTTGCCTCGCAAGGTCTGCCCGCAAGCGGGGGGGCGGGCTATGAACTGCTCGATTCGCTGTCGGGTTTCGGCACGACCTCGCAGATGTTCGACGCGGCCTATTGGCGCGCGAAAGAGGGGGAATTGGCGCGAACGATCGCCGCCGTGCCGTCGATCCGATCGGCACGGGTGCATATCGCGCATCCGACGAATATGCCGTTTCGCGGGACGCCCGAGCCGACCGCCTCGGTGACGATCACGCCGACGCTCGGGGGCTTGAGTGGCGCGCAGGCGAAGGCGGTGCGCTATCTGGTGGCCTCGGCGGTGACCGGTATGACGCCCGAAGATGTCTCGGTGATCGACTCGGCGCGCGGGCTCATCCCCTTTAGCGATAATCCCGCGCTGCCCGGCAGTGGGGAGGATCGCGCGCAAGCGTTGAAGCAGAATGTCGAACGGCTGCTCGAGGCGCGTGTGGGGCCCGGAAACGTCGTGGTCGAAGTGGCGCTCGACACCGCGACAGAGCGCGAGGCGATCACCGAAAGGCGCTTCGATCCGGAGGGGCGCGTGGCGATTTCCACCGATACGTCGGAGACCTCAAAGACCTCCGACTCGACCACGCCACCGGCAACGACCGTGGCCTCGAATCTGCCCGATAACGGCACCGGCGAGACCGGAAAATCGCAAAGCCGCACGAGCGAGACACGCGCGCGCACCAATTTCGAGGTGTCGGAGACGCGGCGCGAATTGCTGCGCGCGCCCGGCGCACTCAAGCGGCTCAGCGTGGCCGTCCTCGTCGATGGGGTTCGCGGGACCAATCCGGACGGAACGCCAAGCTGGGAGCCACGCAGCGATACCGAACTGGCCGATCTGCGCGAACTCGTCGCCTCGGCGGTCGGGTTCGACGAGGCGCGTGGCGACGTGATCACCCTGCGGTCGATGCAGTTCGAGGCGCTGCCAGAGGCGGGAACCGTCGCAGGG
>NZ_DFRG01000116.1:885-5557 GCF_002378135.1 Thioclava sp. UBA3469 | reverse complement strand
ATCGGTGCCGTGGAAGGAGGCCACGCCGAAGAGAATCTCGATGTCATGGGCCAGCACATAATCGGCGAGCGCGTTCCACAGAAGCAGCATCGCCGCCCCGCCGCGATAGTCCGGATCGACGCAGGAGCGGCCCAGCTCCAAGAGCTTGCGCCCCGTGCCGATCAGCGGCGCGAGGTCATATTCGCTGTCGCAATAAAACTGCCCCGCCCGTTCCAGCCGATCCGAGGGCAGCAGCCGATAGGCCCCCACCACATGCTCGCCTTCCGCGCGTGCCGGATCGACCAGCAGCAGGTGATCGTAGACGGGATCGAGCCGGTCGCTTTCGAGACGATTTTCGTGATCGACCGTCTCACCGCCGCCGCCGAGCTCTTCGACGAAAACGCGGTAACGGAGCCGCTGCGACGCCACGAGATCGGCGACATCACGGGCCAGCCTGATTTCGAATGCGGCGCTGTCGATCACGGGCGTCCTCCTGCCGATCGTCGATGGCCCGGTTTAGAAAGCCGCGCCCGGATTGGCAATATCGCGCGGTGCGCGCCGTGTCATCGGCGCATCACGGAGGGTTCAATCGCCACATCCCAAGGTTGAAGGTTTCCCACACGACCTCACGAAGCTGTTAACCATTCGTCAACTTTGTTCAGAGAAAACCAATTCCAGCGCGACCCGCCGCCCGTCCAGGACAAGCTTGCCTTGATGCTCGAAATTTACCGTCACTTTTTCGCCGATACGCGATTGCACCTGTCCGGTGCCCCAGTCGGGCTGGGCCGGGTTTCTGACCAGCATGCCGGGTTCGAGAATTTCATAGATCACATTTCACCTATTGGAGAGTTTAATGCCATTCGAAACCGCCAATGCCGGTACGGACGACGATGATTTGACCGCCCTTGTGGGCTCGCGCCTGTGTCATGACCTTATCAGCCCGATCGGGGCGATCGGCAATGGGGTCGAATTGCTCACCATGACGAGCGATGCGCCCGGGCCCGAGGTCGAGTTGATCGCCCAAAGCGTGGCGGCGGCGAATGCGCGCGTCAAGTTCTTCCGGGTGGCTTTCGGGCGGGCAGGCGCTGAACAGCAGCTTGGCGAGGCGGAAGTCTCCGGTTTGTTGGGCGAATTATCGGCGCAGAGCCGTCTGGACTACGAGTGGAAAGTGCCGGGCGATGCGCCGCGCGCCGAGGTGAAGCTGGCGTTTCTCGCGATGCTCTGCCTGGAGACCGCGCTGCCCTTCGGTGGCACGCTGCGCGCGTTGCCCTGCGGCGATGGCTGGATGATCACCGCGCGGTCCGAGAAAGCGCGGCCTGACCGGGAGTTTTTCGCCGTGCTCGACGGGGCCCAGATGGAACTGACGCCCGCGCGGGTGCAATTCGCGATGCTGCCGCGCGAGGCAGCGCGGCAGGGTCGCAGGCTCGACTGGTCGGTCGACACCGAGGGCGGCACGATCGCGTTCTGAGCGCTCAGGGATGTTCGGTGCGTCTTAGGGGCGCACCGTGCCATGCCCCGTCACAAGATATTTGAACGACGTCAGTTGCTCGGCACCCACCGGCCCGCGCGCATGCATCTTGCCGGTCGCGATCCCGATCTCTGCGCCCATCCCGAACTCGCCGCCATCGGCGAACTGGGTCGAGGCGTTGCGCATCAGGATCGCGCTGTCGAGCCGCTCGAAGAAGCGGTCGGCGGCGGCGTCATTCTCGGTCAGGATCGATTCCGTGTGCTGGCTGCCATAGCGGCGGATATGTTCGATCGCGCCATCCACGCCATCGACGATCTTCGCCGCGCAGATCATATCGAGGAATTCGCGCCCGAAATCTTCCGCGCTCGCCTCGGTGACGCCCTCGATTTGCAGCAGATCGCCGGTGCCGCGCACCTCGACGCCAGCCTTGAGCAAATCCTCGATCAGCACGCCGCCATGGGTTTCCCAGAACGCGCGGTCGATCAGCAGACATTCCATCGCACCGCAAATCCCGGTGCGCCGGGTCTTGGCGTTCACCACCACGGCCCGCGCCTGTTCCAGATCGGCGGCCCCGTCGGCATAGATATGACAGATGCCCTCGAGATGGGCGAAGACCGGCACGCGGGCTTCGGCCTGCACCAGCCCGACGAGCCCCTTGCCCCCGCGCGGCACGATTACGTCGATGAATTCGGTCGCGCGCAGCATCTCGGCCACGGCGGCGCGGTCACGGGTCGGCACCAGCTGGACCGCCGCTTCGGGCAGACCCGCGGCACGCAGACCTTCGAGCAGGCAGGCGTGAATGGCGCGGCTGGAATGGAAGCTCTCCGAACCGCCGCGCAGGATCACCGCATTGCCCGATTTCAGGCACAGCGCGCCCGCATCCGCGGTCACGTTGGGCCGCGATTCATAGATCACGCCGATCACGCCAAGCGGCGTACGCACGCGCTTGATATGCAGCCCCGAAGGCATGTCCCATTCCGCGATCGTGTCGCCCACCGGATCGCGCTGAGCCGCCACCGCCCGCAGCCCCTTGGCGATCGCCTCGATCCGCGCGTCGTCCAGCATCAGCCGGTCCATCATCGCGGGGCTCAGCCCCTTCTCGGCACCGTAGGCCATATCCTCGCCATTGGCGGTGATGATCTCGCCCTTGCGCGCGAGCACCGCATCGGCGGCCGCTTCCAGCGCCTTTTGCTTCACCTCGGCGCTGGCAAAGGCCAGCTCCGCGCTCGCCGCGCGCGCGGCCGCGCCCATCGTCTCGATCAGCCCCTTGGCGTCCATGTCGTCTTTCATTGCGCACCTCTACCGGATTTCCCGGTCTGTCCCGTCTTCACCCATTGTGCCAGCTTCACCGCCAGCACGATCCACGGCAGCCCGTGCATCACCAGATCGAACCAGTCGATCGGACGCACCAGCGTGCCCGCCACCAACATCTTCAGCTTTTCCCAGATATGTGGCTCTGGGGTGAATGGCGCGAGACCGAGCAGCGCTGCGAAAAGCACCGCCTGTAGCAGGGTGATGTGGTCGAAAACCTGTTTGATCCAGCGCATGCGCTCCTCCCGAAACTTCGCCCGGATATAAGCGACAGATGCGCGTTTCACAAACGCAACTTTACCGTAAAGGAGGGGAAAGTGGCGCGGTTGACGGGGCTCGAACCCGCGACCCCCGGCGTGACAGGCCGGTACTCTAACCAACTGAGCTACAACCGCGCATCTGCGCTCGGGGCGATCCGGATGATGGCGCGGTTGACGGGGCTCGAACCCGCGACCCCCGGCGTGACAGGCCGGTACTCTAACCAACTGAGCTACAACCGCTCGCATCATCTGCCCGGATCGCCGTCCGAGCGTGGGGAGGGTATTACGCGGGCGACCTGCCCCCGTCAAGCGGCCTGAGAGCAAAAAACCGACGAATTTTCACCTGCCGTTCGGGCAAGCAAATCGCGGCTCCTCAGTGCGCGCCCGCGACCCTTATTTATCGCGCCCGCACGCGCCCCGATGAGATGCGCTTTCTGCTTCCTCTTGGCAGAAATATCCCGGGGGAGACCGAAGGTCGGGGGCAGTGCCCCCTCTTCAACGGCTGCAATCACCGCTCCGGCGCGGGAATGAACTCCGCATCGTCGGCAGGCGGCAGCTGGAAACGGCCGTGCGCCCAGTCGCCCGCGCGCCATGCCTCTTTCGCGGCGTCGATCTTGTCGCGCGAGGAGGCCACGAAGTTCCACCAGATATAACGCGGCCCGCCCATGGTCGCGCCGCCCAGCACGATCAGCCGCGCGCCCTGCCCGCCCGCCTTCAATGAGACCCGGTCGCCGGGGCGGAAAACGAGCATCCGGCCTTCCTCATAGGTCTCGCTCGCCACGGTGACGGAGCCCTGCAGCACGTAAACGCCGCGATCCTCGTGATTGTCGGGCAGCGGGAGCTGCGCGCCGGGATCGAGATTTGCGTCGGCGTAGAACATCTCGGAGGGCAGATCGATCGGCGCATGCGCGCCCCAGGCATCGCCCAGCACCAGCCGAACGGTCTTGCCCTCGGCCTGCAGTTCGGGAAGCGCCTCGGCGCCCACATGTTTGAACGCCGCCTGCCCCTCTTCCTGTTCCTCGGGCAGCGCGACCCAAGTCTGGATGCCCGCGAGATGCTGGCCGGTGTCGCGGACCTTGCCGTCGGTGCGCTCGGAATGGGTGATGCCGTAGCCCGCATTCATCCAGTTCACCGCCCCCGGCGTGATCCATTGATCGGTGCCCAGCGAATCGCGGTGATGCAGGCGGCCCTGAAGAAGGTAGGTCACGGTTGCGAGGCCGATATGCGGATGCGGGCGAATATCGATGCCACGCTGGCCCGAGAGGAATTCCACCGGGCCGATCTGGTCGAAGAAGATGAAGGGGCCGATCATCTGCCGCGCGGCGGACGGCAGCGCGCGGCGTACCTCGAATCCGCCGAGGTCACGCGCCCGCGGCGCGATGACGGTCTCAATGGCGTCGACGGCGTCGCCGATCGGAATTTCGGGGTCGAGGGCGGGGTTCCAGCTCATCGGAGCGCTCCTTTCCTGTGGTTGAGGGAAAGGTAGCATCGTGGCGCGCATATCATAGAGCCATGCGCGAACAGAGTCTGAGCGCGGCCGCGCAACGAGACACAAGCCTTTAATATCGTTAGACTTCGGAGGGAATGGTGGGCGGTGAGGGGCTCGAACCCCCGACATCTTCGGTGTAAACGAAGCGCTCTACCAACTGAGCTA
>NZ_DFRG01000116.1:0-569 GCF_002378135.1 Thioclava sp. UBA3469 | reverse complement strand
CTACCAACTGAGCTAACCGCCCCCGGCCCTTCCTCTAGCCTCGCCTTGCGCGGGGATCAAGACCTCAGATGCCCTCGCGCATCCGCACCTTGCGGGTCGAGGAGAGTTTCATCCCCGGCGCGGTCAGCCGCGCCTCCGGCCCGACCCAGGCATAGGCCAGCAGACAGGGGTCGAGATCGGCAGTGGTGATGCGGTGTTCGTGATCGGGACGGTTCAGGATCAGCGAGCCAGGCGCATGCACCGCAGTGTCATTCTCAGACCACGGGCCCGCGACCGAGATATAGCTCTCCTCGATCTCCTTGTGGCTGTGCTGCGGATAGGTCGTGCGCGGTGCAAACAGCACGAATCCCAGCACCAGCCGATCGGAAGCCACCGGTCCGCGCGGGCCCAGCACCTCGCAATAGGCATATTTGCGCGCCAGCGCCTTTGGCACCTTCTCGTAGCCATATTCCCAAGTCAGCTGCCCCGTCACGCGCGACAGCGCCCGCGCCATACCCGCAACCGCGCCGCGCTCGCCCAGATCGAGCGCACGCGACAGATGTGCCGTCACCGGTTTCGGCTGCGGCTGG
>NZ_DFRG01000227.1:0-3506 GCF_002378135.1 Thioclava sp. UBA3469 | reverse complement strand
CGGCAATGTGAAGCTGCAGTGGAAACCCGATTTCGGGATGCGTTGGGCTGCGCTCGGCGTCGATTTTGAGATGTATGGCAAGGACCACTCGACCAACACGCCGATTTATGACGGCATCTGCCGCGTGCTTGGTGGGCGTGCGCCGGAGCACTTCACCTACGAGCTGTTCCTAGACGCGAATGGCGAGAAGATCTCGAAGTCGAAGGGCAACGGGCTGTCGATCGACGAATGGCTGACCTATGCGGCGACGGAATCCTTGAGCTACTTCATGTATCTCAAGCCGAAGACCGCGAAGCGGATGCATTTCGACGTGATCCCGAAGGCGGTGGACGAATATCACCAGCAGCTGCGCGCCTATCCCGATCAGCCGATCGAGCAGCAGGTGAACAACCCGGTCTGGCACATCCACGGGGGCAATCCGCCCGAGAGCCGGATGGTGGTGCCTTTCGCGATGCTGCTCAATCTCGCGAGCGTCGCGGGCGCGACCGAGAAGGAAGGGCTGTGGGGTTTCATCAAGCGCTACGCGCCCGAGGCGAGCCCGGAAGGCAATCCCGATCTCGATCAAGCGGCAGGCTTCGCGCTGAAGTATTTCGAGGATTTCGTGAAGCCGACGCTGGTCTTCCGTGCGCCCGACGCGTCCGAACGCGCCGCGCTGGAAGATCTGGCCGAGGCGCTGAAATCCGAGGAAGCCGCGCTCGATCAGATCGCGCGTAAGAACGCGGCGGCCGGCAACGAAGAGCCGCTGCCGGAGGCCGATTTCCACAGCGACGAGTTCCTGCAGACGGTCGTTTTCGCGGTTGGCAAGAACCACGAATTCGCGAACCTGCGCGATTGGTTCAAGGCGCTTTACGAGGTACTTCTGGGCCAGAGCCAGGGGCCGCGTTTCGGCGGGTTCATCGCGCTTTACGGTGTCGATGAAACGGTCGCGCTGATCGAGCGGGCGCTGGCGGGCGAACTGGTCGACTAAGATTTCCAGAGATCGAACCAAGCCCCCCAGCGGTCGCATAGCGGCTCGGGGGGCTCGGCGAATATCCTGGCGCCGAGGGTGAAGGCTTCGGCCTCCAGTCGGGCGGATTCGGCGCGGATCAACGTGAGCAGCGCGTCGGCCCTTTCCGGGTCGAGATGCTCAGGCACTTTCGTCTCGAGCACATGCAGATCGTGATGGTCGCCGATCAACTCCCCCAAAGTGTCGAGTGCGTCTTCGCGCGGATGCAGCATTTCCGGCCAGATCGGGGCGAGCAGGCGGGTGTGATACCAGTGCTGCTTCACCCGCGTCCGCCAATGGTGCAGGTCTAAGCCAGCCCTAGATTTCTGCGCGGTTTTCAGACGCTTGCGGCAATCTTTCAGCGTCTCGTACAATCCGGCCTCATAGGCGGGCCAGCCCTTCTCGGTGACCTCCCAATCCTTCGCGCGTTTGCGGATTTCCGTGACGCGTTTCGCGAATGTCGAGATGTCTTCCGTCTTCGGGGGCAGGGTCGCGGGCAGCGCGTCGAGCATCGCGCGGGCGGCCGACGCACCGTCGAGATCGGGCCCTTCGCGCCCGAGCCGGATAAGCGAGGCGCGCATCACCTCGTCGTCGCGCAGGCCGGAAATGCCCCGGGCGGCTTCGGCCAAGGCATCGTTCTCCTTGTGAAAATCGGAGAAATGCGGCGCGAAGAGACGGATCAGGCCGCGGGTCTTCTTGATCGCTTTGCGAAGGGCGTGCACCGAAGGCTCGGATTTTCCGGCCAGTTTAACGGCTGTCCCAAGCTCGCTGCGCGCGATGCGGCGCAGGGCTTTTGTCGGGGTCTTGTCGTCGAGGGATATGGCGTAAACCATCTGCGGCTCCTCTTGGCTGCACACCCGATGTGGCGCGAGGATATGTCAGGCGCATGACGCTGTCACCTGCGAAGCGGGACGGGCACCGGGAGCGCAGGCTGCGAACGGCCCTCTCAGGTCTTCTTTAACCTTTCCTTCTAGCTCTGTTCGGGCCGAAGCGCGGGCGCTTTCGGTCGGTCCCGGCGCGCAATTGGCATGGCAAGGGGCGCGCGGGTGGGAACATGGACAAGAGGATTGCAGATGAACGTCGCGATTACCGAAGGGCTGGTGCTGACCCCGCCCGCATTCGCCGAAGGGCTGGATCAATGGTCGAGCGAGGATGGCACGCCGGGCTCCACGACCTATGAGAGCGCGGGCAATGCCGTGCTGGTTCCGGCGGATGCGGATTTCGGCGGCTGTCTGGAGATGCTCAAGACGCAGACGGTGCAGAAGCTGCGCTACATGGGCGACACGCCGATCCTGCCCGGGACTTACCTGCGCATCCGGGCGCGGGTGAAGGCGGTCAGCGGCAACCTGCCGGAGGTGCGTGTCGCGGGCTATGCGGTGACGGGATCAGGCAGCCATGTGAGCGGCGTGGTCGAGGTCGGCCCGACAGTCGCGCTGCAAAGCTATGGCGCGGTGGTCGAAGTGTCGGCGATCGTCGGGACCGGCTCGCGCGACGGTGTCGATATGCCGTGGGGGCTGGATGCGGTTTACGGGCATTTCGGGCTGGACCTGACCGGCGCCAATGGCGGCGTGGTGCGCATCGACGATATCGAGATCGAGGATGTAACCGAGGCCTTTCTGCGCGACCTGATGGGCTGGGTCGATGTGCGCGATTACGGCGCGGTCGGGGATGGCGTCACGGACAACGTCGCGGCCTTCAATGCGGCCGATCAGGCGGCGAACGGGCGCAAGGTTTTCGTCTCGGAGGGGGTGTATTACCTGGGCCGCACGATTTCGATCTCGTCGCCGGTCGAGTTCGTGGGCACGCTGGTGATGCCGGTCGCAGCGAAACTGGCGCTGATGTCGTCCTTCGACTTTCCGACCTATGCGGCGGCGTTCGGCGATGAGTCGGCGGGGTTCAAGAAGGCGCTACAGGCGCTGTTCGGCTATACGGATCACAACGTGCTGGACCTGAAAGGGCGCCGCGTCGAGGTGACCGAGCCGATCCGCATCGAGGAGATCGCGCCGAACCTGTCGAGCTTTTCCAACCGCCGGGTTCTGCAGAACGGGCAGATCAACGTGATCGCGGGCTCTGCTTGGGACGATGAGGTGGTGACGTCGCAGGCGAGCTATTCGGTGAGCCAGTCGATGCAGCTGACCTCGGTCGCCAATATCGCCAACATCCCCGTTGGCGCGCGGATCACCGGCACCGGGGTCGGGCGCGAGGTCTATGTGAAGTCGAAGAATGTGGGGGCGCAGACGCTTTACCTGTCGCAGCCGCTTTTTGGCGGGTCGGGCACGCGGACCTACACGTTCACGCGCCACCAATATGTGCTGGATTTCTCGGGGATGGAGAAGCTCGACCGGTTCAATGTCGCCAATGTGGAATTCCTCTGCAACGGCGCGGCGAGCTGCATCATGCTGGCGCCGGATGGGCAGATGTTCCAGATTCGCGACAGCTATGTGGTTCGGCCCAAGGATCGCGCGATCACTTCGATCGGGCGGGGGTGTCAGGACCTGTTGATCGATGGCTGTCAGTTCCT